>JADFSQ010000309.1 GCA_022560715.1 Bacteroidota bacterium | reverse complement strand
TAATAAATTTTATTTCATTTTTTTTTTAAATGATGACTTGAAAAGATTGAATTTAGAAATTAGCGAAATAACTTTATTTGCAATTGATACTTTTGGCAAGTTCTTAATAAGTATTGTTCTACTTTCTTATTTGCTATTAATTTACAGTTTATTTCTTTTCAGAAAAATACTGCGATATTTTTTAGACCTTAAAATTTTTAGCGACTATGTAATTAAGACCTTTAAAAAGATAGGTGTGCTATTAGTGGTTTCGGGACTAACAACGTTAATCATATCATTCATCTCAAGGCTTTATTTTGAACAAAAAATATCAATTGAAATAGGTATGAACGAACATATAATGATTTTAAGTTTAGGATTGTTTTTTATGGTGTTAAGCGAAGCTTTTAAGATAGCAAAAACAGCTAAACAAGAAAACGACCTAACAATCTAACTATGTCTATTATTGTAAACCTTGATGTAATGCTGGCAAAACGCAAAATGAAAAGCAAAGATTTGGCAGAAATAGTTGGTATAACAACAGTTAATCTTTCTATTTTAAAATCTGGTAAAGCCAAAGCAATCAGGTTTTCAACTTTAGAGGCAATTTGCAAAGCACTCGTTTGCCAACCAAGCGATATTTTGGAGTATGTGGAAGAATGATTTTTAGACCTCACAGGTTTTTTTCCAACTTCGCTTAAGCTTCGATGGACAAAGAAAACCTGTGAGGTCTTTTTAAATTTTATATCTTTACAATCTATGTTTGCACTTGTAGATTGTAATAATTTTTATGCTTCCTGCGAACGCGTATTTAATCCAAATTTACGCGACAAACCTATTGCAATTTTGTCAAATAACGATGGTTGTGTTATTTCAATGAGCGACGAAACGAAAACATTAAATTTACCTTTTGGAGCTCCAATTTTTAAATGGGAAAATTTTTGCAAAGCCAATAAAATTCAAATCCTTTCTTCTAACTATCCCTTGTATGGTGATATGAGTAGTCGTGTGATGAAAATTTTAGAACAGTTTTCGCCAGACGTTGAGGTGTATAGTATTGACGAAGCGTTTTTGGAGTTTAGAGATTTTGGTGATTATGATTTTAAAGACTACGGCAACCAAATAAGAAAGCGCATATTGAAATGGACAGGAATTCCAACAAGTGTTGGTATTGCACCAACAAAAGCACTCTCGAAAGTAGCGAGTAAAATAGCTCGAAAATTTCCAGATGAAACCAAAGGTGTATATATAATAGATTCAGAAGAGAAACGAATAAAAGCTTTAAAATGGATTAAATTAGAAGCGGTTTGGGGAATTGGACGAGGATTGCAAAAACGTTTAAAAGTAAAGCATTGTAAAACAGCATTTGATTTTGTTCAAATCTCTGACGAATGGATTCGAAAGAATTTTTCAATTACAGAATGGAAACTTAAAAAAGATTTGGAAGGCATTCCAACTATACAATTGGGCGAATTGAAGGCGAAACGAGCCATTGCCACAACGCGAAGTTTTGAGTATACATTTTCTGATTTAGAAAATATTAAAGAGCGTATATCTACCTTTGCCACAAGTTGCGCTGAAAAATTACGCAAACAAGGTTCCAGTTGCCATACAATTATTGTAATGTTAAGTAGCGATAGACATAAAAAAGATTTAGAGCAACATCGCGTAAGTACAAAAGTGAATTTATCTTATCCAACAGATTCGTCATTAATAATAAGTAATAACGCAATTGAAGCAGTGATTTCTATTTATAAAAAAGGCATAAAATATAAGCGAGCAGGTGTTATTGTAACAGGATTAGTGCCTACAAATAATCATCAGTTACATCTGTTTGAGCATGAAAACCCTAAACATAAACCTTTAATGTCTGTTATTGATAACATGAACAAAAAATATAAAGGCTATAAAATTAAACTTGGTAACCAAGATTTAGAGCGCACTTGGAAAATGCGCCAAGAGCGACTATCGCCAAGATATACAACAGATATAAATGATATAATTAAAATAAAATGCTAACAAAAAACACTAAAAATCTAACTTTTTTTACTCCAGAAATATTTGATAACACTGGAGCATTATTTTTTGACACAGGAATTTCAGCTGGATTTCCATCGCCTGCCGAAGATTTTAAACAAGAACGTTTGTCATTAGACGAAGTTCTTGTAAAGAATAAGCTGTCTACATTTTTTGCACGCGTTAGTGGACAATCTATGATTGGTGCAGGACTTGATGACAACGACCTTTTGGTAATAGATAGGAGTTTAGAACCAGAGCACAATAGAATTGCGGTCTGTTTTTTAGATGGCGAATTTACAGTAAAGCGCTTAAAAGTTGATAAGGATGGTGTTTGGTTACAGCCTGAAAATCCAGATTATCCAATTATAAAAATCACAGAAGAAAACAATTTTGTTATTTGGGGAATTGTTACCAATGTGATTAAAAAAGTATAATCTTTGTGCAAGATATTATATACAAAAGAGTAGATTCAAATGAGGAGTTAGATCAAATTCTTGAGCTTCAAAGGATTAATATTCCCTCTTCAATTTCCGAAGAAGAAAGCAAGGTTGAAGGCTTCGTAACGGTTCATCACAATTTAGAAATTTTAAAGGCAATGAATGAAAAATGTGCTCATATCATTGCCATGAGTGGCAGCAAAGTTGTAGGCTATGCTTTGTATGTTAAAAGAGTTTAAAGAAGAGATTGAAGCGCTTCGTCCAATGTTTCAACAAATAGATGTGTGCTTAAATAAGAACAAAACCTATTTAGTAATAGGACAAATTTGCATTGATAAAGTGTTTAGGAAACGTGCTGTTTTTCGAGGCATGTACCATTTTATGAAACAAGAAATGTCTTCTCAATATAATATGATTATAACTGAAGTAGATGTTGCAAATACAAGATCACTTAATGCACATTATGCCGTGGGTTTCAAACTGTTGAAATCATATTATTCAGCGCCACATAATTGGAAATTATTGTGTTGGAAAACAAAATGAACATTACTCCCTAAAAATAATAGCGTTTAAACGCTTCAATCGCAGCATAGTCTGCCAACCCTAGAGCGTTATATTTTTCAGCAGTTAATCTATTTCTGTCTTCAACCCTTACCCAAAATTCTCTGGTATCATCTCCTTGAAACATGACACCATCTTTTTGAGATTGATGATAGAAAATTGCGTGTCGCTTTTTAAGTACTTGATCGGGACTCATAGGAA
>JADFSQ010000308.1 GCA_022560715.1 Bacteroidota bacterium | reverse complement strand
GAATAGATCATGGTTATGGTTACGTGAGCCTTTAGGCACACTTGTACAAATACAATGTAAAAAAGAATCAGAAAGTGAAACGTGGTGATTTAATTGGTTTCGTGGGAAGTACAGGACGTTCCGAAGCACCACATTTACACTATGAAATCTTTAAAGATAAGCAACGTATTAACCCAATAAATTTCTATTACGGCAACTTATCGGCTAAAGAGTTTAGTGAATTATTAGCAAAAGCATCATTGGAAAATCAATCGTTAGATTAACAGTAATTAAATGCACGTAGAATTACCAGAAAAACGTTATTATGCTATTGGCGAAGTCGCCAAAGCTTTTGGAGTGAACACATCGCTCATTCGTTTTTGGGAAAAAGAATTTGATGCTCTTAAACCTAAAAAGAATGCTAAAGGAAACCGAAAGTTTACTCCACAAGACATTAAAAATCTAAAATTTATCTACCATTTGGTTAAAGAGCGTGGTTTTACGCTTGAAGGTGCAAAAACACACTTAAAGGAAGAAAAGAAAAAATCGCTTTCAAATTTTGAGATTATTAGCAAACTGGAAGGGGTTAAAAATCAACTTATTAAACTAAAGAGCCAGCTTTAGATTTAAGCAATTGAGCCTTATTTTTACTTCTTCCTCATATACACACTTACAGGCACACCATGAAAATCGAAATGCTCGCGTAGTTTATTCTCTAAAAAGCGTTTGTAAGGATCTTTAACATATTGTGGTAAATTACAGAAAAATGCAAATTGTGGTTGTGGTGTTGGCAATTGCATGATATATTTAATCTTAACAAATTTCCCTTTGTACGCAGGTGGTGGATAATTTTCTATTATAGGTAATAGAATATCGTTAAGCACACTTGTTTTAACTCTTTTAGAACGGTTTTTATACACCTCAACAGCTGTTTCAATGGCTTTAAAAATGCGTTGTTTTGTCAATGAAGAAATAAATACGATTGGCACATCTGTAAATGGTTCGATTTGTTGACGAATATGTCTTTCAAATTCTTTCATTGTCTTGTTATCTTTTTCGACCAAATCCCATTTGTTTACCAAAATAACAATGCCTTTTCGGTTGCGTTCTGCCAACCAAAAAATGTTTTGTACTTGTCCGTCGAAACCTCTTGTGGCATCGCAGACCAATAAACATACATCGCTATGCTCAATAGCACGAACACTTCGCATTACAGAGTAAAATTCAAGATCTTCTTTAACTTTGGCTTTTCTTCGGATTCCAGCAGTATCAACCAAATTAAACTCAAATCCGAAGCGATTATATTTCGTATGTATAGAATCTCTTGTAGTTCCTGGAATATCGGTAACTATATATCTATCTTCGCCTATTAGCGCATTAATAAACGATGATTTCCCGGCATTAGGACGACCAACAACAGCAAAGCGTGGTAACTCATCCTCTTCAATGTTTTCCTTATCTGGCAATGCTTTTACTAAAGCATCCAACAATTCACCTGTTCCGCTTCCATTGATACTTGCTACATTAAAATAATCGCCAAGACCTAAAGTATAAAACTCGACAGCATCTTCTGCTCTTTTATTATTATCTACTTTATTAACCACAAGAAAAACGGGTTTATTGACTTTACGAAGCAGTTTGGCAACATCTACGTCCATTCCTGTCACTCCAGTTTCGACATCTACCATAAAAATAATGGCATCAGCTTCGTCGATAGCCAGTTCTACTTGTTTATCGATTTCTATTTCAAAAACGTCATCACTTCCAAGCACATAGCCGCCTGTATCAATAAGTGAAAATTCTTTTCCATTCCAATCGCTTTTTCCATAATGACGATCTCTGGTAACACCACTTACAGCATCAACAATGGCTTCCCGACGCTGAATTAAGCGATTAAAGAAGGTTGATTTCCCTACGTTTGGACGTCCAACAATGGCAACTATATTACTCATTTATAAAAATTTAAGTCTGCAAAGATAAGACAAATTTACGATTTACGATTTACGATTTACGAATTTGGAATATTAAAATAGCCTCCTATTTTTGATTATATCCAAAACGCTTTAATTGGTATTGATTGCTTCTCCAGTTTTTATTCACTTTTACATATAGTTCCAGATAAATTTGTTTGCCAAAGAATTTTTCTAAATCCCTTCTGGCTTCAACACCAACACGTTTTAATGCGCTTCCCTTGTGACCAATAATAATTCCTTTTTGTGTATTGCGTTCTACCATAATTATGGATCGGATACGAATTATGTTTTCTTCTTCAAAAAACTCTTCGGTATCAACCTCAACAGCATAAGGGATTTCTTTTTTGTAGTGCATCAAGATTTTTTCTCTTATGGCTTCGTTTACAAAAAATCGTTCTGGTTTGTCTGTAAGTTGGTCTTTTGGATAAAAAGGTGGAGATTCCGGAAGTAATTCTATAATTCGGTTAAACACTTCTTTTACATTAAACCCTTCAAGTGCTGAAATTGGATAAAACTCAGCTTTTGGGACTTTGCTTTGCCATAATTCAGCTTGTTTTTCTAATTTTTCCTGATCAGATTTGTCAATCTTATTTAAAAGGAGTAGCACAGGAATTTTAGAATTAGTAATTTTTTTAAATAAAGTCTCGTCCTTTAATTCCTTTTCACCAATTTCAACCATATAAATCAATATATCGGCATCTTCGAAAGCCGATTTAACAAAACCCATCATCGATTCTTGTAACTCGTAAGCCGGTTTAATAATTCCGGGAGTGTCACTTAAAACCATTTGAAAATCTTCGCCATTAACAATTCCTAAAATACGATGACGTGTCGTTTGTGCTTTAGAGGTAATAATAGATAATTTCTCACCGACAAAGGCATTCATTAAGGTAGATTTCCCCACATTTGGGTTGCCAATAATATTTACAAAACCTGCTTTGTGCATTCTTTTTAATTTGATTCATCTACGAAATAACTTCAGTGAATGAAGATGCAAAGGTAATGCTAAAAAATAAGTTTAACTACCACGTGTATTCTGGTGGCTTTATATTATTCATCCTAATATATAAATTAGCTTTTTCTCTGTGATTTGCCATGTGGTCATGCACATAAATAAACGCAAAAGCTCTGCTTACTGTATTTCCACTATGGTACATTACGCAAGTTTCGTCTAATTGCTCTTGTGTTATGGTATAAATTACATTGGTTGTGTAATCAAATCCATCTTCGAGTAGTTTATTTATTTCGGTCTTGGTAATTTCA
>JADFSQ010000307.1 GCA_022560715.1 Bacteroidota bacterium | reverse complement strand
AATTACTTATAGAAGTAAGCGATAAAGAACATACAGAAATGAAAAGATTACATAAAGAAGCTAACGAATTACTTTCAATTGTTGTCGCATCAATCAAAACAATGAGAAATCGTAAATCGTAAATCGTAAATCGTAAATCGTAAATCGTGAATCGTAAATCAAAAATCGCAAAACGATTAGTAATATTAGGAGCAGGAGAAAGTGGTATTGGTACAGCGCTTTTAGGAAAAGAAAAAGAATATGAAGTATTTGTTTCAGACAACCAAAAGATTAAACAAAAATATAAAGACGTTCTTTTAAATAATGAGATTGAATGGGAAGAGCAACAGCATTCAGAAGATAAAATTTTAAATGCTGATGTAGTAATGAAAAGTCCTGGGATTCCTGATAAAGTGGCTTTAGTGCAAAAACTGATTGCTAATAATATTTTGGTTGTTTCTGAAATTGAATTTGCATCAAAATTTACTAAAGCAAATATTATCGGAATTACTGGAACCAATGGAAAAACTACTACTACAATGATGTTATACCAGATTTTAAAAAACGCAAATTTAAATATTGGCATGGCAGGAAACATTGGAGATAGTTTTGCTAAACAAGTTGTACAGCACAATTTTGAGCATTACGTGTTGGAGTTAAGCAGTTTTCAGTTAGATGGAATTGAAAGTTTTAAACCACACATTGCCATAATTACCAATATTACACCAGACCATTTAGATAGATATGATTATAAGTTTGAAAATTACATTGCTTCAAAATTTAGAATTGCAATGAATCAAACTAAAGATGATTATTTAATCTATGATGCCGACGATGACGTGATAGTAAATCACTTAAAAATGAATCCGGTTCAATCAACACTATTACCATTTTCATTAACAAAAAAAATTGAAAATGGTACCTGTTTAGAAAATAATAATATAAAAATAACAATAACAAATAACCAAATAATTATGCCAACAGCAAACTTAACTTTAGAGGGAAAACACAACATTAAAAACGCCATGGCAGCTTCAACTGTGGCACATTTATTAAAAATAAGAAAGCACACGATTCGCGAAAGTCTAGAAAATTTTCAAGGAGCAGAACATCGTTTAGAACAGGTGCTTCGTATAAATAAAGTACAATATATCAACGACTCAAAAGCAACAAACATCAATGCAACATATTATGCGTTAGAGTGTATGGATGCTCCAACAGTTTGGATAGTTGGAGGCGAAGATAAGGGAAACAACTACAAGGCTTTATTTCCTTTCGTGAACGAAAAAGTAAAGGCTATTATTTGTCTTGGAGTAGATAACAAAAAGTTGTTAGAAACATTTGGGAATATGGTAGACATTATAGTAGAAACTCAGTTTATGAGTGAAGCTATTAAAATAGCCTATAAAATAGCCGAAGCAGGAGACAATGTATTATTGTCACCAGCTTGTGCAAGTTTTGATTTATTTGAAGATTATGAAGACAGAGGAAGACAATTTAAAGAAGCAGTTAGAAACCTATAAAATAAAATAATTATTTCCCTTTGGGAAATCGAAGATTCGACGAAACAAATAATTTAAAAATAGACTCGTAAGAGTCAAAGATGTCTCGAAGAGAAAGAAATTAATATTAAATTATAACTAATATAATTCTCCCCAAATTGGGGAGATGTCCGCAGGACAGAGGTGCTAATGAAAGCAGTATTTAATAACATAAAAGGAGATAAATTAATTTGGGCTATTGCAGCATTGCTCGCAATATTCTCTTTCCTACCTGTTTACAGTGCCGCAAGTAATTTGGCTTATATAAGTGGAGATGGAGATACCTTTAATTATTTTATTAAACACTTTGTACATCTCTTTTTGGGATTCACAATGATGTATGGCGTTCATAAAGTACCTTATCTCTATTTTCGAGGCTTATCTATGATAATGATTCCTGTTATTTTGGTGTTGTTATTAATTACAATGTTTCAGTCTGACGCATCAGAAAACGTAACCAATGCTAAACGTTGGATGAGTATTCCTTTCGTTGGGGTTACATTTCAGCCTTCAACATTAGCATCAGTAGTATTGATGGTTTATGTAGCCAGATATTTATCTAAAATTAAAGATAAGCAGATAACATTTAATGAAACAATTTTACCATTATGGTTGCCTGTATTTTTAATATTGGCTTTGATTCTTCCAGCTAATTTTTCAACAGCAGCCATTATGTTTGTAATGGTTATGGCATTAACTTTTCTGGGAGGTTATCCTATTAGGTATTTGGCTTTGATTTTAATTACAGGTGTCGCATCATTTGCAATTTTCATTCTTGTTGCTAGGGCTTTTCCGGAGGTAATGCCAAACAGAGTGGATACTTGGATGAATAGAATAGAGAGTTTCACAAATGGTGAAGATTCCGAAGCCGATTACCAGATTGAGAAGGCCAAAATTGCTATTGCATCTGGAGGAATTCCAGGGCTTGGTCCAGGAAAAAGTAAGCAGAAGAACTTTTTACCACAATCATCATCCGATTTTATTTATGCGATTATTGTTGAAGAATACGGGCTTATTGGCGGTTTGTTTTTAATGATACTCTACTTATCACTATTATTTAGAATAGTTGTTGTGTCTCATAAAGCAGATACATTTTTCGGTAAATTATTAGTAATAGGAGTTGGTTTGCCAATTGTTTTTCAGGCACTAATAAATATGGCTGTTTCAGTAGAATTATTTCCAGTAACTGGACAAACATTACCATTAATTAGTAGTGGAGGTACATCAATTTGGATGACCTGTTTAGCAATAGGGATTATTTTAAGCGTAAGTGCCAAACGCCAAGAAATAAAAGAACAAGAGGAAAATTTAGATAATCCGTTAGAGATTTTAAGTGAAACTATCTAAAATTACGATGTATGATTTTAGAATTACGATTTATTAAATGAAGGAAGCATTAAAAAATAGAACAAAAAGATTTGCATCAGATTGTTGGCACTTATGCACAAAGTTTCCTGTTTCAAGAGAATATAATGCCTTTTGTAATCAATTAATAAGATGTTCAAGTTCCGTTGGAGCAAATTATAGGGCAGCATGTAGAGCAAAATCTACTGCGGATTTTATTAATAAATTAAAAATAGTTGAAGAAGAAGCAGACGAGAGTATGTATTTTTTAGAATTACTTATAGAAGTAAGCGATAAAGAACATACAGAAATGAAAAGATTACATAAAGAAGCTAACGAATTACTTTCAATTATTGTCGCATCAATCAAAACAATGAGAAATCGTAAATCGTAAATCGT
>JADFSQ010000306.1 GCA_022560715.1 Bacteroidota bacterium | reverse complement strand
AATATTGCCTATGTTGGGGCACATAATCGTGGCAAAACAAACTGTGCAGAAACTATGCTATTTGAAGCAGGATTAAGAAACAGACGAGGTACTATAGAACAAAAAAATACAGTTGCAGACTATCATGAAATTGAACAAGAACGAGAAGCTACAATTTTTGCAACTCCACTTCACACCGAATGGCGTAACTATAAAATAAACATTATTGACACTCCTGGGTTGGACGATTTTATTGGAGAGATAATTTCATCCATCAGAGTTTCAGATACTATTGTAACCGTTTTAAATGCGCAACATGGTGTAGAAATTGGCACAGAAATCATTTGGAATTATATCGATAAATATTTAAAACCAACGCTATTTGTCGTCAATCAAATAGATCATCCAAACGCCAACTTCGATGAAAGTTTTAAAAGTATTAAATCTTTAGTTGGTAATCATGCAGTCCAAGTACAATACCCAATTGTTATTGATGGCGCACAGTGTATTATCGATGTATTGAAAATGAAACTCTACAAATTTTCGCCTGAAGGAGGTAAGCCAGAAAAGTTTCCAATACCAGAAGACCAAAAAGAATTAGCCGACGAACTCCATAATGAATTGGTAGAAAAAGCTGCCGAAAATGATGAAGAATTGCTGGAATTATTTTTTGACAAAGGCACTTTAAATGAAGACGAAATGCGTCAGGGAATTAAAGCTGGAATGTTAAATCATGAGTTATTTCCTGTATTTTGCGTGTCGGCTTTAAATGATATGGGAACAGGTCGATTAATGGGCTTTATTGATAATGTAGCTCCTTCAGCGGCTGATTTAAAACCTGAGCAAAGTGTAGGTGGAGAGACAATAATTCGCAAAAAAGAAGAACCAACAGCTTTATTTGTTTTTAAAACAGTATTTCAACCTAACCTTGGTAAAATCACCTTTTTTAAAGTAGAGTCAGGTGAAGTAAAACTCAATGATAAATTGGTAAACTCCAGAAATGAGGAAACCGAAATAATCAACCAACTTTTTATCATGGATGGTAAAAAGAGAGAGCCTGTATCTAAATTAACAGTAGGAGATATTGGTGCGACTTTAAAGTTAAAACATACCATAACCAACGATACGCTTCATACGGCACACAAGCCAATCGCAATAAAACCAATTCAATATCCCAAGCCAAGAATTAAAAAAACAGTAAGTGCAGTTAATAAGAAAGATGAGGAGAAATTGCATGAAGCACTTAAAAAACTTCACATACAGGATCCAACAATAATATCCGAATATTCCAATGAGTTAAAACAACAACTTATTGGCTGTCAGGGCGAATTACATCTTGCAACAATCGATTGGGCATTAAAACATACTTACGGTATTGAAGCCAAATTCGAAAAACCAAAAATTCCCTATCGCGAAACAATACAACGCTCGTCCATAGCAAGTTATAAACATAAAAAACAATCAGGTGGCTCCGGACAATTTGGCGAAGTTCACCTAAAAATTGAGCCTTGGCATGAAGGTATGGAAGAACCACAAGGGTTTAATATTAGAGGTAAAGAAGAAATAGATTTGCCTTGGGGAGGAAAACTGGTGTTTTATAATTGTATTGTTGGAGGCGTTATAGATTTACGGTATTTACAATCTATTATGAAAGGAGTATTGGAAGTCATGGAAAATGGTCCAATTACAAAATCGTATGTAAGAGATATTAGGGTAATGGTGTTTGACGGTAAAATGCATTCAGTCGATTCTAATGATATTTCCTTTAAAATAGCAGGAGCACATGCTTTTAAAGAGGCCTTTTTAAATGCGAAACCTAAATTGCTCGAACCTGTTCAGGCATTGGAAGTAAAAGTTCCTGAAGAAATGGTTGGTAGTGTAATGACCGATTTACAATCACGAAGATCTATTATACAAGGCTTTGAAAATAATGATAATTACCAGATCTTAAAATGTGTAACACCTTCGGCTGAATTGTATGGATATTCAACTGACTTGCGATCCTTGACTCAAGGTCGGGCAACATTCAGTTCCGATTTTTCATCGTACCAACCTGTACCACAAAACATTCAGGAAGAATTAATTAAAATGAACACTAAAAACTAAAATTTATAGATATGCAGACTAAAGTATTATATTTAAGTGATTTAAAATTTAATTTAGAAACATGGAGAAGAGAATTACGATTTCATTTTAATGAAATGGATAGCTTTCAGGAAAAACTTGAGGAAATTGCTAGTAGAGAATATAAAAGAGAATCTTCAATACCTTTGGAAAGTTTTCAGAATCGTATTATGATAGAAAAAAATGCTATTTCTAAACTATCACATAGATGTAAAGCCAAAATGAGAACTATAAGTCTTGTAAATTATAATGAAAATATAGACGGAAGACTTCAAAACGAGCAAGCGCCTTTAAGAGACGATATGAAAACGTATATCAAACTGCATTATGAGCTTAAAGAAGACATGATGGATTACTTTTTAGAATGGCTTTAATGTAAATATTTCATTACTTTATAAAAAAAAGCTGAATTTTAAGTTTTAACTAAAATTCAGCTTTTTTTAATTTCAATGCAACTCTTAATATGTGAATCGCATGTTTCCTGTAAGCATAATTTCTTCATAATTTTTAAAATTTAATCTATTGTAATTAATCTTGATTAGTTTTTGTGTAATTCTGGATAATCTTTGCTTATTGTTACTAAATGCTCTCATGGCTCTAATTATTATTTGTTAATAATCGTTGTTTTAGTTTTATCGATTAACTATAACGCCTTTTCTCATTCCATACACGTGATCTTGTCGTGCTTAATCTATGCGGAATTCTAACTTTGTTTAAATTTTTCATGTTTCTATTTTTAATTGGTTATTAAATTATTTTAAGTTTCTACGGTTTAGCTGTAACGTCTTTTTGTATTCCAAACTACACCTTTGGTAGTGCTTAACCGTTGTGGAATTCTAACTTTGTTTAATGTTGTCATTGTTTTATTTTTTATGTTTATAATTGTATTATTTACCTTATAGACGAGAACATTTTAGTTTTGTTACAGTACTATGTATAAAAAGGTGATATATTTAACAAATTTTAACATTTGAGTTTAAAAAAAGAGGAGAAGATAAGTGCATAGAAGTGATAAAATAAAATAGTTGCATGTTATGAGGTTTCAAATAATAAACTACCTCGACGCAAGCATACCTTTAGATTAGCAAATAGAAATAATCACTTAAATAAAAATGATGATAATGATGTTGAAATTTCTTTTTTTGCTTCTTTTTTTCTTTGTTAATAAGTGGTATTTTG
>JADFSQ010000305.1 GCA_022560715.1 Bacteroidota bacterium | reverse complement strand
ATACACCATACCCAATGCCAACATATTTTTACTTCGTATAATACTTTTATTATCTAAGCCAACAACATCTTTTAAAGCCTCTTTTGTTAAAGAAGTCATAGAAACTTCGATAACACGGTAATTTTCAAGGCTTCCGTCATCTAAAGGGTTAGATTCGTATTCTGCTTTTTTAAGATTTTTTTTCGTAAATGCGTCTGTATCAACTATTATGGTATGACCGGGTTTTACGGCATGCAAATTGGTTTTTAACCCGGCAGGATTCATAGCAACTAATAAATCGACATTATCACCGGGAGTTGTAATTTCAACATTTCCAATATGAACTTGAAACCCCGAAACACCATATAAACTGCCTTGGGGCGCTCTTATTTCCGCAGGAAAATTTGGAAATGTGGCAATATCATTACCAAACATGGCAGAAGTGTCGGAAAATTGAGTTCCTGTTAACTGCATTCCATCGCCCGAATCACCTACAAACCTAATAATTACAGCTTCAAGGACTTCTACTTTTGGTTTATGATTTATTTTAGCTGTAATCATAACACATGATATTTTGATATATTTAACTTAAATCTAAAGAAAATAATCATATATTGTTAAATGATTAATTCAGTTACAAGTTAATGATATTTATGATAATCTTATATATTTCATTATTTTTGTAGTTCACAATAAATAATAATTAAATTAAATGGCAATTATAATAACAGACGAATGTATTAACTGTGATGCCTGCGTAGTGGAGTGTCCTAATAATGCTATATACGAACCAGATCAAGAGTGGGCTTATGCCGACGAAACTGCTTTAAGTGGTATGGTTACCCTTCCAAAAGGAGGGGAAGTGGATGCTGATACCCAAAACACTCCTGTATCTGAGGAGTTTTATTTTATTGTTGCGGAAAAGTGTACTGAATGTAAAGGCTTTCATGACGAACCACAATGTGCAGCTGTTTGTCCTGTAGATTGTTGTGTTCCTGATGATGATAATGTAGAAACTGAAGAATTTCTTTTAGAGAAAAAAGTTTGGATGCACGGCGAATAAATAAAGTATAAAACGTTAGTGTAATATTATTCAATATTAATAACCTGTTCTATTTGTGGAGCGTATTTCTTAATGGTCATTTCTACTCCAGTTTTTAAAGTCATCTGGTTAACACCACATCCTACACATGTACCTTCTAATTGAACTGTAACTATTTTATTCTCTTTAATTGACACTAAAGAAATATCACCTCCATCGCTTTGTAAAAAAGGACGTATTTCGTCTAAAGCCTTTTCAACATTCAGTTTCAATTCTTCCGTTTTCATATCTTATTTTTTAAATGCTGCGCATCCAGCCATTGTTGTGATTTTTATTGCTTCGGTTGGAGGTAAATCATCATTTCGCCTTACAACTTCTTGAACTACATTTTGCGTTAGTTTTTCAAAGGCTTGCTCTAATGGAGTTGCTGTTTGCAATGCAACCGGACGACCGATATCACCAGCTTCCCGAATACTTTGCACCAAAGGAATTTCTCCTAAAAAAGGAACTTGTAAATCTTCTGCCAGATGTTTTGCACCTTCTTTTCCGAAAATATAATATTTATTATTTGGTAACTCTTCAGGTGTGAAAAACGCCATATTTTCTATAATTCCGAGAACAGGAACGTTAATACTATCCTGCTGAAACATAGCTACACCTTTTCTTGCATCTGCCAATGCTACTTTCTGCGGCGTACTAACAATAACTGCTCCAGTTAATGGTAAAGCTTGCATGATACTTAAATGAATATCTCCTGTTCCTGGAGGTAAATCGATAAGCATAAAATCGAGTTCTCCCCAAGCTGCATCAAAAATCATTTGATTTAGAGCCTTTGAAGCCATTGGACCACGCCAAACAACAGCCTGATCGGGTTGGGTAAAAAACCCAATAGATAATACTTTGACACCATAATTTTCGACAGGTTTCATTTTAGATTTCCCATCAATAGTAACAGCACGAGGTCTTTCGGTTTCTAGATCAAACATAATAGGTATTGATGGGCCATAAATATCGGCATCTAAAATTCCGACTTTAAATCCCATTTTTGCTAAAGTTACTGCGAGATTTGCCGTAACTGTAGATTTTCCGACGCCTCCTTTTCCAGAGGCAATAGCAACTATGTTTTGAATGCCAGGAATTGATTTTCCTTTAATAACATTAGGAGTTGGTTTGGCAGGAGCATCTACTTTTACATTTACCGTCACTTTAGCTTTTTCGTAAATAATATCATGAATGGTTTTCATAATATCTACTTCTGTTTTCTTTTTCGCCTGTAAAGTAGGGTTAGTAATAGTAATGTCTACAATAACTTCATCGCCAAATGTCATTACATTTTTTAGTGCACCACTTTCAACCATGTTTTTTCCTTCTCCAGGAACTGTAATGGTTTCAAGAGCTTTATATATATCTTGTTTGTTTAGTTTCATATTCATTTTCCTCGAAAGAGAAAATCTGTTTAATGTTATTTTAAACTGTTTAAGTTAGTTTCAAAAGACCTCCCTTTTCAAGGAGGTTAGTTCAACTTTGTTCATACAGTTGAACTAATTTAGATTAATTCTAAAGAGCAAATATAATTAATTTAGCTTGAAGTAAGAAGAATGAAGGTTGAAGTTTTCGATTTGTAATTATTTGTAAATTTTACAAAAATTAGGATAAATTACTGTTGTAGTTCCTTCAAAGGATTCCAGAACACAGTTTCAAAATTCTGAATTAGATTGTCGATAATAATAACACCCTCACTCTCTAATAGCTGTTGCATGAGGTTTGTACCTTCAAAATGTTGTTTTCCTGTCAGTAAACCTTTTCTGTTTACAACTCGGTGTGCTGGAACATTTTTAGCAACAGAACCATTCAAAGCATAACCAACCATTCTTGCACTTCTTGCTGCACCAAGATAAGTGGCAATAGCTCCATAACTCGTTACTCTTCCATAAGGAATTAACTTTGCTATGTCGTAAACTTTCTCAAAAAAATTTAGGGTTTTAGTCTGCATTTATCTATAATTCTTTAATAATATTAATTAATGTAAAAATAGAAATGACACCTGTAATACCTCCAATAATGTAATTCATATTTTTTTGTGAAGTAAGGGTCTTACTTTTAATTTTATCGAAAAAGAAAATATACGTATATAAGGTTACAAATGTTCCCATTGCTGCTCCAACTACGTAGGATGCAATACTGGTCATATCAAATTGCAACCAGCCAAAAGAAGCTAAAGTAATACTCATATAAGCTTGGTATGGAATAGGAAAAACATTTAACGCGGAT
>JADFSQ010000304.1 GCA_022560715.1 Bacteroidota bacterium | reverse complement strand
CAAATACCGACTCTGGATACAACCCTCGAGTACGACTGATGGTAGAATGCCAAGGCAATTCTTCATCAATATCATAACCTAAAAAATATAGAATATCCATCCGCATACTGCTATGCTGTATCAAATGCCTATCGCTGATGATATTTTCCAGATAGCCCACTAAACACAGCTTAAAGAAAACAACGGGGTCGATGCTCTTTTGTCCGCTTTCTCCATAATAGGATTTAGTTAATGGATACAGAAAGTCTAAATCTAAAACCTCTTTTAATCTCCTACCTGTGACGCCATTTTGGCGTTATAAAAATTCCGCTTGGGTACTCGCTCACTCAACTGAAATTGGGCGAATAACTTCTCTTGGTAATCTTTCTTGCCTTGCATAACTAAAGTTAAGAAATAACAAAGCTCCTTTTAATTTGGAATGTTATCTTTATCAACAAAGTTGTGCAACATGCACAAGAGCTAAAAGCAATTTGATTCTACTTCTTGAACTCCCAATACAATAAAGTAGCTTGCTTATCAAAGTAAACTTTGATCTCGCAAGAAAGATAATAGCTACCTCGCTTCCGCTCGGCTTAACGCAGCATTATCATCTACTTTTTGTATCTTCGTTCTCTAAGCAGAACTGCGTTTAGCAGGGCGTTGGTGGTAATTTTGAATGAAAAAATCAAAGAATATAGATAGAATTCGTGTAACAAAAATTGCTCAGTTTGAAGGCCATAAAGGAGCAATTTACACATTAGAACATGCAGCCGAATCCCATCTTTTTTTTTCAGGCAGTTATGACAGCATGGTAGTTGAGTGGAATTTGGCAAACCCTCCACAAAACCGTGCAATTGCCAAACTGCCTGAAAAAGCATTTGCACTGAAATATATACCTGAAAAACAACTCCTTCTTGTAGGTACTTACACAGGTGGTATTCATGTTATTGACTTAGTAAATAATAAGGAAATAAAACTCCTCCAGTTACACCAATCTATAATCTTCGACATCCAATACGTAGTTGACAAAGAGTGGTTCTTTGTACTATCTGCAGACGGCGCGTTTAGCGTTTGGAAGATCGACGGATTCGATCTTGTAACTACCCAGCGGTTTGGAAATTATAAGATGCGTAGTATTGACTTTTGCAAAAAGAGGAATGAAGCTGCCATTGGTTACGGTGACGGCACTATTCGTATCATTGATATAGATACATTTAAAGAAAAAGGTATTAAAAGAGGACATATGGAAGAATATTCAGTTACTACTGTGAAGTATCATCCAAGTGGCACTTTTCTCCTATCTGGCTCACGAGATGCCCATTTAAACCTGTGGGACATAGATAACGACTACCAGCTTGCACAACGTATTCCGGCACATAACTATGCTATTTATAGTATAGTATTTAGTCCTGATGGAAATTACTTCGCTACCGGCAGTAGGGACAAAACAGTGAAAATTTGGGATGCCAATGAAGTAAAGTTGTTATTAACCTTAAACTCTGAAAAACATGGAGGCCACACTCATTCAGTCAATAAACTAATGTGGTGTAACTATAAAAATTACTTAATTTCAACTGGCGATGACTGTACAATAAAAGTCTGGGAAATATCGGATAAAATAGATAAACTACCACCAACAAAGAGATAAAGCGAATTAAAACTCGCTTTATCCAGATACGTTGTGTTTAATGTGATAAACCACTGTTATTTGAAATATTAATTAAAGAATCAACTTATGAAAACTAAAAAATCTAAAATACGATACTTGGTATTGATTATAATTTTCTTGTATATCAGTGGTTGTGCCAATAAGCAATCTGATGTTCAAAATCCTCTTTTGGACACTAAAACTGCAATTAATTACCTCAAAGAACTTGAAGGAAAATGGATTGTTCAAGGAGGCGAAGAAGGAATATTCGGATGGGAATTTGATTTAACATCTAGAGATGGAGTAATCATTGAACGGCTAAAAGAAGGTACACCTACTGAAATGTTAACGATTTATAATCTTGATGATGGAATTTTACTTGCCAATCATTTTTGTCAATTACAGAATCAACCAAATTTAACTGCCGTTTTTTCAGAAACCGAAGGCGACCTTCATTTCTTGTGTAATGGTCAAATAGGTAATATCAAATCACACAATGAATTACATATGCATGGTGTCCACTTTCAAAAAAAAGATTCAAGTTTAATTATCTGGATGGATATGTATAAAAACGGCTCAAAAAGCTTTGAAACAAGGTATGAGCTTTTTAGAATTGAATCAGAGAAAGGAAAAGAATTGAGTAAATTGAAATAAAAAAACATCAATAAGGTTAGAAACTAATTTAGTGTAAAGTCTAATCTTTAACTTATGTAAACGATGTATCTTAACGAACATTAGAAAAATGAAACTAAGTGTGGACTATAAAAAACATTATGTAGCGGTAATTGGGGGGTCAGTTGCAGGATCAGAAGCGGCTAGTTTATTAGCGAAAAACGGGTTTAGGGTGGTTGTTTTTGATATGAATATTTTACCATATGGAAAAATTGAGGACGGTTTACCTAACTGGCATATTAATTTACGAAACAAACAAATAAGCGAAATCGATAAAAAATTGAACCACCCAAATGTTAGGTTAGTACCTAAAACAAAGATTGGCGAGGACATTAACTTTTTAGATTTAGTTAATAATTGGGGATTTTCGGCAATTATTATGGCAAATGGAGCTTGGCAGGACAGGCATTTACCCATTGCTAATATCGATAAATTTATAGATAAAGAATTGATATATCAAAATTCATTTATCTATTGGTTTAATCATAAACATGAAGATATCTACATCGAAAAAAAATACTCAATAAAGAGTAAGAACCTTGTAATTGGTGGAGGTTTATCATCACTAGATGTTATAAAGGTTATTATGATTGAGTTGGTTCAAACGCAACTTCGTTTAGAAAAAGGAATTGAAATTGACATTTTTACGATTGAAAAAGACGGTGTGCAAAAGGTATTAAATCAATTTAAGTTAAGTTTTGAAGATTTAAATATTGAAAAAGCCAAACTTGTATATAGACGCGAAGCCAGAGACATGCCTTTAAAATCACCTAAGGATGATTCAAAAGAAAGTATTGAAAAGGCAAAGGATGTGTCGGAAAAAATATTAAATAAGTGTGTAGATAAGTTTCAATTTGAATTTATACCATTGAGTATCGCAGTTAATTTTACTAAAAAAAATGATGCATTAAAAAGTGTAATTTTTCAGAGAGTGATATCTGAAAATGGTAAAATTAAGCCTATTAAGGATAGTTTATTCGAAATTGAAATTGAAACGTTAA
>JADFSQ010000303.1 GCA_022560715.1 Bacteroidota bacterium | reverse complement strand
TATTCTTGGTTCTTTATTCTAACTTATTATTGAACGCTCTCAATTTTATTGCTGTAAATACCTTTTTAGTATACAGCGGAAAATCTGCATTAAGTAACCAGCCAAAATAACCTGGTTCTTCATCAAGTACATCAACAACAAGCTTACCTTTATGCTTACCAAATGAGAAACATTCTTCGCCTTTATCATTAAAATTAATAAAGCCAGCAAAATCTGCAAATTTTTTGTGTGAACTAAAGTTTGCTAAAAACTTGGTGTTATTTTCAAGTTCACCATATTTTTCAAGCTGTGCTTTTAAAACTTCGTAGGTTGCAAAAGTATCTGCTTCAGCACTATGTGCATCTTCAAGATTTTTATCGCAGTAAAATTTGTAAGCTGCAACAAGTGTTCGTTGCTCCATTTTATGAAAAATGGTTTGCACATCGACTGACACACGATTTTTCATATCAAAATCTATATCTGCACGTAACATTTCTTCGGCTAATAACGGAATATCGAATCGTTTGGAATTAAATCCTCCTAAATCAGAATCTTTAATCATTGCCTGAACATCTTTAGCAATAGCCTTAAAGGTTGGTTCGTTTGCTACTTTTTCGTTTGTAATACCATGAATGTCTATAACTTCTTTTGGGATAGTCATCTCTGGATTTACGAGCCAGGTTTTTTTTACTTCTTTTCCGTCTGGAAATACTTTTAATATAGATATTTCAACTATTCTGTCTTTTGAAATGTTAACTCCTGTGGTTTCAAGGTCGAAAAAACAAATGGGTTTAGTAAGGTTTAGTTGCATTATTGTTTGTTGTGTTTTTGACAATAAATAGATTCCTGCCTTGCTCCTCCGCTAAAGCTTCAGCGACACGCGGACGCAGGAATGACAAGTCTATATTTCTCTGTTTTCGTCCCAATCTTCAAGATAATCTTTTACAGCTTTAACAAATTGCCCTCCAAGCGCTCCATTAACCACACGATGATCGTAAGAATGCGACAAAAACATTTTGTAACGAATGCCAATAAAATCGCCTTCGGAAGTTTCAATTACAGCAGGAACTTTTCTAATTGCTCCGAGAGCTAAAATACCTACTTGAGGTTGATTAATTATTGGTGTTCCCATAATGCTTCCGAATGTGCCAACATTGGTTACTGTATAAGTTCCACCTTGTATGTCGTCTGGTTTTAGCTTATTTAATCGTGCTCGATTGGCAAGATCATTAACCTGTTTGGTCATGCCAACGAGATTTAATTGGTCAGCATTTTTAATTACTGGTACAATTAAATTTCCATCTCCAAGAGCTGCTGCCATTCCGAGATTTATATTTTTCTTTTTAATGATAGTATCGCCTTCAACTGAAATGTTCATCATTGGGAAATCTCTTAAAGCTTTTGCTACGGCTTCCATAAAAATTGGCGTAAAGGTCAAGTTCTCGCCTTCACGTTTAAAGAAATCGTCTTTAACTTTATTTCTCCAATTCCAGATTTTAGTAACATCTGCTTCAATAAACGATTGCACGTGTGCCGATGTTTGTAACGAATCGACCATGTGTTTTGCAACGAGTTTTCCCATTCGGGTCATTTCAATGATTTCGTCTTCTCCATTTGAAACAACTTGTACTATTTGTGATTTACTAACACTTTTAAGTTGGTCCGTTTCAGCTTTTGCTTCAGGTTTTTGTGTTGGTTGACTTCCTCTATTTTGCAGATAAGCAAGAATATCGCTTTTTGTAACTCGGCCTTCTTTTCCTGTTCCTGAAATTGCATCTAATTCGGCTTGGGAAACAGCTTCTTTTTTAGCAATATTTTTAACTAATGGTGAATAAAACCGATTTTCATTTGAAATAACTGAAGCAACAGATTCTTGAGCTACGACAACTGTTTTAGTAACTTCTGAAACAGCTTTTACAGAAGCCTCCTGTATTGTTTCTTCTACTATTGGAGCAGATACAGAAGTTGTTTGGTCGGCATCGATTTCAATTATTGCAAGGGTTTGCCCAACTTGTACAACATCATCAACATTAAATAGTTTTTCTACCAAAACACCATTTACTTCGCTTGGTATTTCGCTATCGACTTTATCGGTTGCAATTTCTAAAATGGCTTCGTCTTCTTCAATAGTATCGCCTATTTCTTTTAACCAAGATGTAATGGTCGCTTCTGCAACGCTTTCTCCCATTTTAGGTAACTTCAATTCAAATTTTGCCATATCGTTAATGCAAAAGTAGTTTTTTGATTTCTGCCTACAAAATTAATAAAAAATCATATAATCTGTTGCAGTTTCATTAATTCTATTCAAAACAGCAACTATTCAGTACTTAAAGTGTGCTAAAGTTATAAGTACTTAAAGTTATTCAAATATGAAAAATTGAGATATTAGCAGATTACATGGTTATCAAATGAAGTTGAGCAAAATCTTTTTCATTGAAAAAACCATAAACAATTTCTAAAAGAAGATATAAAATTTAGTTCTATCTAAATAGCACTTACTTTAGTGCACTCTAAATACTTTTCAACTTTAGGCACTGAATACTTATTCAAAACAAATGATTTCACCCTGACTTTTTGAGCTATTACTACCAATAATAAAATTAGAATTTTTGGGTAAAATTTTAAAGGTGGCTTTAGTATTAATAGCTACATCGGAAATAGTATCAATAATTTTTTTATAACTCAAAGTATTTGCATCAAAAATTATTTCAGTGTTGCTTTTTATGGTTTTCAAATCAGGGTTTAATTCGATAGGTTTTGTAAGCATTGAAGCAAGTTTAACTGGTAATTGGTCGAAAATTAGTGCATATCTCTCTATTGATTGAGGGTTTACCATTGGTTTGGTTCTAAATATAAAAGCCAATTTAATTCCAATCCAAACTAAACCATTGAATAGGATGTTAGTTCTAAAATGTTTTTTATAAAACAGCTGCATTGCATCATAAAATCCTTTGGCGTAATGCTTATTCTTTAAGGTGCTTTCCCCTTTAAAGTGAATTATTTTAGTATCAGAAAAATAATAGTTATTGTAACCTAAATTTAAGATTCTATAGGACAAATCTATATCTTCGCCAAACATAAAATAGTCTTCATCAAAACCATTGACCTCTTGATAAATCTCTTTCTTTAGTAACATAAATGCTCCTACTAAAATATCAACTTTCCCAGTTTCATCGCGATTAAGATGATTAGCATAATATTTTTTTGAGTTACCAAGTAATTTTCTTAATGCAACTTTTGCTGTTGGGATATTGCGTTTACTTTCGGGTAAAAACTGCCCAGTTCCATCAATAAGTTTACAGCCAACAATACCTGGTTTTTCTTGTAAACTG
>JADFSQ010000302.1 GCA_022560715.1 Bacteroidota bacterium | reverse complement strand
CAATGGATGTAACTTTAGATGCGGTTATTGCTATAATTCAGATCTTGTATTAAACTATAATAATCTAGTTACTATTCCTGAAAAAGATTTTTTTAATTTTTTAGAATCTAGAAGAGATTATCTTCAAGGAGTGTGTATTACAGGGGGTGAACCAACATTGTATAGATCACTTCCTAAATTTTGTGAGAAGATTAAATCTTTGGGTTATCTTGTAAAGTTAGATACTAATGGGACCAATCCTGATTTACTTAAAATTTTGATAAATAACAAATTAATTGATTATATTGCAATGGACATTAAAGCTTCTTTAAAAAATTATGAAAAAATTATAGGAGTAAAAGTAGATAAAGAAAAAATTAAAAGAAGCATTGCAATAATAAAAGAATCTAAAATAGATTACGAGTTTAGAACAACAATAGTTCCCGATGTAATAGATGAAAAAGAGATTATTGAAATTGGAAAAATGTTAAATGGTTGTAAAAGGTATTTCATACAGCAGTTTAAAGCAGATAAAAAAAGTATTGATAAAAAATATAATGATATGGAATCACTAAGCAATAAAAAACTACACTCATTTAAAGAAGTGTTAAATAAGAATATCAAAGATGTTAAAATAAGAAATATCTTTTGAATTATGATCTTATCAAAACATTTTTCAGAAATTCTTCTCCTTGTATTATAATTTGTTGTACGTAATCTGATTGCAAGGCTATTTGATTTAATCTAAATAAATAATCATTAAAAATCAATATTTTCTACCATGACAACTTTTTAAGTTTTAGTTGAAATATTTTTAGTGGTTCCCCATTTATAATTATCCCAACTATTTTTTAGGCCGCAAGTTTCAGTTTATTCTCATCACTTTGTTCCGCTTCAATTGTTTTTATTACAGTAGGAATTGATTCAAATCCTTTAATTGTCCTGAAGGTTTTTTCACAATGCAGACAAACAGCGGCCAGCCAACGTTGAGACATTTTACTGCCTCTATATCTTTTGATATTTCTTTCACAATCTCTAACTGTCGCAAACATGCTTTCAATAGGGTTGGTAGAGTAAAGTGTTTTTCTCAACAAAGCTGGTACTTTCAGCCGGTGTAACGTTAAAATTTCCTCAATTGCTTCCAGGAGTGAGTCAGCGGCCGACTCGTTGATTGAACGAAGCCACTGTTCAAATTCTAAAAGCATTTTCTTTGCATCAAGATATTTGGTTTGTTCCAAAGCAGTGCGAAATTTATTATGCGCCGTTTTTCTATAGCGCTTTGCAAGATGCCTTTGAATATTGCGATCTTTGTGAATAGAGCACCGTTGGTGAATTAATTTTTTGCCATAACGCTCTTTTAAGGATTTAATAATTCCTTTGCCTCCATCTGTAACCCAAATAATTTCCTTGAAAAGCTTGAGCCCACGGCTTTCCAGATCGCCCAATAGCTCGCCGCAAATTTCATGGTTTTCCGTAGCGCCCTCCCAAAAGCCCAAAACTTGCTTTCTACCGCCTGTATCAATACCTAACGCAACCATAAATGCTTCTCCGCCTCGATGTATTGTGTCTATAAAAATGGCAAAGGGCTTAAAATCTGTTAAATCCCGCTCTTTGAATTCTTTCAATTTCTTAGAGGTTATTTCTACTATATGATTGGATATTGAGCTTGCCGATACGCCAAAGGCATTCGCTGCTTCTACCACAGTCTCTGAATACTTCCGACCAGAAACACCTCGCAATATTTGACCCAATAGTTCTTCGGAAAAAGCTCCGGATTCTTTTAGTTTCTGATAACTTTTTAAAACTATCTCGCCTTCTGGACCCCGCAGGCGGGGATGATCAACATTTAGCTTCTGATCTCCAATATAAACTGACCCCTTCTGGCTTGCCCATTTCTTAATATCTGGTGAAATTGGACTGTAGTCAGGGCCAGCGATCTCTTCACGGTCTATGTACATTATGGTCTCTGCCATCGTCCTGCCTAAATCCAATAAAAAAGCGTCTAAAGCTAATTTGCCTTTAGAGAAAATTTGGTACATTTGATCCAATAATACATCTTTTCCATAAATTTTTTTAAACCCTTCTATTGATTTTTTTCTCTGCTTCGTGTTTAATTTCACTGGTGGCTCCTTTCTTTTTATCGTTAATAATGGTTACTGTGGATTATTCCACAGGGGAGCCACTTTTTCAATTTTCAACTAAAAATAGTATATCCTCTTCTTGAACTCCGGTTGTATTAAACGTAACACAACCATATTGTGATAATATAGTCAATTTTACACCTAATTTTCTACAATATTCTGTAATTCTTTTTAGTCCATTTCCTCTTCTTGCCCCTCGTGAATGTTTTTTCAACAGCCCTTTTTTTGTTGATGCCACCGAAGCTGGTGTTCTTGCCAATGGGAACAACTTCTTGGATGAACAGATTACTATTCAGTGTGAAGAAGGAACTTTAGTTAATGTAGGCCCAAGAAATAAACTAAGCTCAGTGACATATGGCGGTGGTGATGCTGGTGGAGGTAACGTTACTGTTACTTATTCCTACAGTGGTTTCAACGTATTAAGCGTTGCACATCCGGAAGATCCTTCTATCCCTGCCCCACCCGGATAATATATGTAGGATTATTTTTAGGACTAAAAGAAGGATTAATAAAAATGATAAACAACATTCCCGTTCTGAAAAATTCTACATAATGGATTTCCATGAGCGGGAATTTTTTATATCAAGAATTTGTGCAGGCTATCTCAGGTATAAAATTAAATCTGATATAACGTTAATTGTTAAATTCCCTAGCAATGACATTAAGTACAAAGCACAAGAAAGCTACAACCAGACGTATAACTCTGCGATTGATGATGGTGTTTATAACGATAAAGACATTCTTGATTTTCTCAAAGATTTTTGTGTTTGGAACGATGATCTAGAAGAGTATTTAACTGATGAGAAAAAAGGTTTATTACATCAGATAGAAACATTTAAAATTCAATTGTATCATGCTGCCTTTAAGCACTCAGAACAAAAGAAGATTAGACAATATTTAGCTATTGCTAAAAAAGAGTTTAAAAGACTAAGCTCTATAAGACATCAGTATGATTACATTACCTGTCATGGTCTTGCTACATATTCTCGTTGGGACTATATCATTAAAAATTGTACTTATTTTGAAGATGGTAACCTGTATGATTGGGGTGATACATCAATACAACAAGTGATGACACACTATCAATCAAAAATAATTTCCGATGAAGACATTAGATACGTTTCTCGAACAGAGCCTTGGGGTTCTAAATGGACAGCTATGAAATTAAATGGCAATCCTTTTGGTTCAAATGG
>JADFSQ010000301.1 GCA_022560715.1 Bacteroidota bacterium | reverse complement strand
TTTTGAGCGGAAATTCTTATCTGATAAAACAAACAAAATCTTCTGTAAGACCTTTATAGAAAACGCCCTGAGAGATCCCTTGAGTGGTGAAATAGGCAAGACTGTTTTCTTTTGTGTAAGCCAAGACCATGCCGCTAAGATTACCGAGATACTAAACGGGTTTGCTCACAAAGCCTTCCCTGAAAAATACAATTCCGACTTTGCGGTTCAGGTTACTTCTCGTATAACTGACGCTCAGCAGTTTACAAGCAATTTTACAAATTCCAATCCAATGGGCTCCCGGGGATATTTTTTTGACAGCAAACATCAAATGTCCTCGAGTTACTGAAACAAATGGATTGCAATCCCAAAATTGAGCGATGGCAACTTCTTCTGATTCATCACCTTTTTCTGTTATTTTATTGCTGATATCATATACTTCTATTAATTCTTTATAAAAATCGGAATCTTTTTCCATAGAAAATTTAGGTGGAGGCAAAGGTTTAAATTGGGCTGCTGAATCTATAACAAAGGGACGTATTTTGTTCCAATGTGGTTCTAAACCATCCATATAAGCTGGTGGCGTAGGTTGCCATCTTTCGGGATCATCTGAATCTATTGTAAATTTAGACATGGTTCTTGTTTGTTTATAATTGTCTTTGTCCATCCACGAAGCAATATGGCTTGCGACTTCCAAACCATAGTTTTTAGAGGCTTCAAATTCAGCATTGTTTTTAGATTTCCAAACCCGATAAAGACTATCTCTATATACCTCAATCGTTTTTTCAGAAAAAATTAACTGCTTGCTAAGATCAATATGTGCAATTAATGCTGCCAATTGATAATTAATGGGTTTTGAAGTGTCTGCTTTTGGTATTGCTGTTAAATCTTTTACTTGTTTTTCTAGGGATAAATAAGTATCGTTTTGTTGGGCTATAATTTCGTATGCAGCAATATTTGGGTAGGCAAAAATACGACTTGCAACAGGAGGCGAAAAAATATCATGAACCATTATTTCTACCACTTTATCTACTGATTCATGAAAGTTGTTTGAGGTAATTACTATGGGTTCTTCTTTTTTATTACAAGAAGCCAAGAATGCAATAGTCAATAATACTGTTAGTTGCTTTTTCATTGTTGTATAATTTAGTTTTCAATCTTTTAATTTATATACTTGGACACTATCATTATTTATAGTTACCAATAAATAAGACTTGTTATTAAGGCTTATAATATTGAGATGTCGTATTGATTTTTGCGCAAAATCTAATCCTACTTTATGTCCTAAAATCACATTATTTTCACTTTTTATCAAAGCTCCTGAAAACGAATCGAATCTACCATGAAATGGTGTTACTCCAAAGTAATTTCCTGCAACAAGAATTTCACTCTTACCATCTTTGTCAAAATCATAATTCAGAAAAGCAGTAATAGGTGACACTTGCAAATTAAATTGAAAAGGCACAAAAGTAAATCGTCCATTTTCATTTTTTAAATATCCTGATTGTAATTCATTTACCTCTAAAACGGATGCTTTATTTAATACGTCATTTTCAAATATTTGATTGATAGGTTTTCCCGCAAACTCCCTATAAGTGTTGAATTTTTTTCGGAGACTAACCAATTGTTCAGAAAGTTCGTCAAGTCCCAAAAGAGAGAAATAATCACCATCTTTTTCTGTTACTATTATAGTTTCGGTACTACCGTTTTGGTCAAAATCAGAATAGTACATTTTCATTGGATATTTATCAGACGCCTTAAATTTAGTATTAATGCCCCAATTACCCAGGAGATAATCCGTATCGCCGTCGCCATCTATGTCAAAAGGAATGATGCACTGCCATAAACCATTCAGTTTTTTATTTAAAAGTGCTACTTCAACCAAATTTCCATTGTCATTTTTGAAGAACTTTGGTTGCATCCATTCGCCAACAATAATTAAATCTTTAACTCCATCATTATCAAAATCATCCCAAACTGCATCAGTAATCATTCCGGCATTTTGCAGGTTTTGGTTTTCTACTATAGTGAAATTACCATTATCATTAATCAAAATATAAGAATTAGGAATTTTTCCAAAGTCATTTGATACTGCATTACTACCAATAAAAAGGTCTAAATCTCCATCATTATCAATATCATTAGCTTTAACTACAGAGGCATTTTCAAAATAATCAGGAAGTTTTACAGCTTCAAATATTGAATCTTTTTGAATATAGTAACTGTCTAAAAGCGGCTTCATTTTATTATAGAAATCAGCACCTCCTGAACCTATAAACAAATCATTTTTCCCATCATTATTTAGATCTGCAATTATTGCTGAAACATCTTCTTTTATAGAGTCGTTGGCAATAATAGTAATTTTCTTTTCAACATATATCGAATCTGTTTGTATATAAATTTTTGAAGGCTTGTGTTTAGAGCCTCCAAAAAATATATCATCCTTTCCATCATTATTGATGTCTCCAATGGCTGTGGCAGGACCACGGTCTGAAACCTGATACGGAATGAGTTTCTGTCTGTTAAAATCAATATAATTATCTTCTATATGTGTAAAATCGATACCTAAATTATCTTCAACTTTTTTAAAAATTATTTTTGATTTGGGCTGAAGTGAATTATAGTCAAATGGTTTGGTATTTTTTGGACGAATAGATAAAGTTTGGTTTGTTGCCACATTTTTTAAGACTTGAAAAGTTTTATCAGGCCATATTATCTTTATTGAATCAACCATATTTACTTTTCCGTAACCAAAGTGAATAATTGGCTCGGAAGATGATTGGAAACCTCTTACCGTGAACAATTCTTTATACTGAAGTATGCCATTATGATGTGAAAGAACTTTAGTGCCAATACCAAAATGATTAGGGTTGGGATAATTAAACTTCAACTTTAAATAATTGGCTTTGTCATTAGTTTTATTGATGTATAAGGTAGCAGGACTATTGATATTATTGACTACAAGATCAAGATCACCGTCATTGTCAAGGTCGCCAAATGCTGTTGCTCCAGAAATAAGAGAATCTTTAACAATCCAAATACCTGATTTATCTTGAAAAATAATATTATCGGTACCTTTAAAAATATAATTGTGAACCTTCCCAGATGGCATCATATTAAGTGCCTCTTGATCCACCAATTTAGTATTATTTATTTTTTTTCTAATTTGTTCGCTTGAAACAAACTTGATAAAATCGAGGTCGTTAGGTCGCTTTGGAATACCATTAGAAATGAATAAATCTTGCTCTCCATCTTGGTTGTAATCAGCAAAAAGTGCAGACCAACTCCAATCTGTTGCTGCAACACCGCTAAGTAGAGCAGTCTCAACATAATTTCCATTTTGCTGAT
>JADFSQ010000300.1 GCA_022560715.1 Bacteroidota bacterium | reverse complement strand
CACTCAAATTTAAAACATCCACAAAGTAAAACTACTTAATACTACTGTAAACTAATCCCGATAACTATCGGGACTGCTTCTTCGCTTTCTTACTACCAGCATACATTTCGTACTTAACAAAACGCGCTTCTAACTTTGCATTAAAGACTTTAATTTTACGTGAAGGTCTTAACCCAACATGTTTTAAGGCTTCCAAATTAGAAGTGATAAACCAAGCATTTGTTCCTGGAAAACCATGTTTTAATGTGCTGCCAATATTGCCATAAAATTCTTCAACATTTAAACTTTCAAGACGCTCGCCATAAGGAGGATTAAACACCATGTGCAAAACATCATTGCCTGCTTTTTGGGTTTTAAAAAAATCTTCGTGTTTTATGGTTATAAACTCATCCAAATGAGCATTCTTAACATTCTCTTTGGCTTTACTTACTGCCGAAGGCGATTTGTCATAGCCAATCATTTTATGGTAAAAATCTCTGGTATTCTTCAATAAAGATTCTTCAATTTTTTCAAACAAATCCACATCCCAATCTTGCCAACGCTCAAACGCAAATTCTTTACGCAGCAAATTTGGAGGGATATTACAGGCAATCATGGCAGCTTCAATAAGTATAGTGCCACTTCCACACATTGGATCCATAAAATCACTTTGCCCATCCCAACCAGACAACATAATTAAACCAGCCGCCAACACTTCGTTAATTGGTGCAATATTGGTTGCCGTTTTATAACCGCGTTTGTGTAACGACTCACCAGAACTGTCTAACGAAATAGTACAAAACTGCTTGTCGATATGTACATTGATTTTTAAATCAGGAAACCGTAAATCTACATTTGGTCGTTCACCTGTTGTATCTCTAAATTTATCTACAATGGCATCTTTTGTTTTAAGTGCTATATATTTTGAGTGTGTAAATATTGTAGAATGCACAGTAGCATCAATCGCTAATGTTCCTGTTGGTTTCAAATAATCCTCCCAGGACATTTTATAAACCTGATTGTATAAATCTTGTTCGTTAAAAATTTTAAAGGTTTTTATCGGCTTTAAAATTTTAACTGCAGTTCGTAAGCCTAAATTAGCTTTGTACATAAAGCCTTTATCTCCCGAAAAACTCACATTACGAATACCAATTTTTACATCTCGTGCACCAAGATTTCGTAGTTCGTTCACTAAAAGTTCTTCAAAGCCAAATAAGGTTTTGGCTACCATTTTAAAATTATTCTCCACAGCTAAAGTTAATAGATTGCAAAAATACTTTATTTTTGTTGCAACTTAATAGCTAATTTGTATTTAGATTTGGGATTGTATTAATCCGAAGTTAAAAGAGATTCCTACTTTCATGGGAAATATATATGACAAAAGACACAAAAGATTGGTTTACTTCTTGGTTTGATTCTCCCTATTACCACACATTATATAAAGAAAGAGGTTTTGATGAAGCACAAGGCTTTATGGCAAACTTAACCAGTTACCTCAATATTCCTGAAGGTGGTAAAATCTTGGATTTAGCTTGTGGCAAAGGACGACATTCGGTGTATCTTAATAGCATTGGTTACGACGTTACAGGAATAGATTTATCACCTCATAGCATAGCGTATGCTAAACAATTTGAAAATGAAACTTTATATTTTGATGTTCATGATATGAGCCAACCATATACTGAACAATTTGATGCTGTTTTTAATTTGTTTACAAGTTTTGGTTATTTTGAAAATGAAGAAGACAACCTAAACACCATAAAAGCCATTAAAGCTAACTTAAAAGAGAATGGCATAGCAGTTATCGATTTTATGAACGTAGATTTTGTGATTGACAATCTTGTTCCTGAAAACATTAAGACTGTTGAAGGTATCGATTTTTATCTTAAACGTTATGTAGAAAACTATATAATAAAAGATATTTCTTTTGAAGTTGAAGGTAAGTCTTATAACTATAAAGAACGTGTAAAGGCAATAACACTCGATGGTTTTAATGAAATGTTCCTAAAAACAAATATTACTTTATTAGATGTTTTTGGAGATTATAAATTACATAAATTTGACAAAAAAACTTCTGAACGCTTAATACTAATTTTTATGTAATATGATGAATTTTATCCTTCCAATAATTACCGTACTCATAGGCTATGTTTTTGTTTTGGTTTTTAAACCCACAAAGCAAAAAAATCTAAAGTTATTATTAGCATTTAGTGGTGCTTTTTTATTGTCTATAACGGTTTTTAATTTTTTGCCTGAAGTATTTAATAACAACAATGATAAGACTATTGGATTGTTTATTATGATTGGGATTTTACTTCAAATAATTTTGGAGTTTTTCTCAAAAGGTGCCGAACATGGTCATGTGCATTTAAGCAAAAACGAATCTGTTTTTCCATGGTTACTTTTTATTAGTTTAAGTATTCATTCCGTTTTAGAAGGCTTACCGATTGAAGCTCACGATAATTTAATTTACGGCATTATTATTCATAAGCTTCCTGTTGCAATAATCTTATCGACCTTCTTTTTAGCATCGCAATTAAGTCGCATCAAAATATTGTTTTTCCTGGCTTTATTTGCTTTAATGACACCTCTGGGTGTATTATTATCACAAGAAACCGATATTTTTAAAGTCTATTATACTGAAATTTCGGCTTTAGTAATCGGAATATTTTTGCATATATCCACTATTATTTTGTTTGAAAGTAGTGAAGAGCATAAATTTAATCTTTCTAAACTTTCAGCAATTATAGTTGCTATAGCAGTAGCTTATTATATTTAAAAACTCTTGTTATCCGAAAAAAGATATAAGACCGCGTTGCTCAAAGAGAAAAGAAAAAAGACTTGTTTTAATTATCTAATAATCTGTTGAATGCATATACAGAAATACAAATTGCAACAAAACTTCCCAATAATTATTGGGAGTGAAAAGTTTGAGCTAAAAAGATTTATAAAATTACTCGAAATTAAGTCACAAATTTAATAGTGTACTCTTTATTGAATCGCGCAATTCAGGTTTTACATTTGTTTCTTCAGCATAGTCATTCCAAGAAGATACTTTTTCGTTAATATCCGTAATTATTTTATTAGCTTTTTTAATGTTCATTGACTTAGCAAATGTCATAAGATCAGCTCTTTGAATGTTTTTTCTTTTCCCATTTATGCTTAACGCGTGTTGGCTTACCCAAATACTATCCGGACGATACGCATGGCAAATGTCGTATGCAGGAGCTAATTCCCAATTACTACTGTCTTTTTTAAGTCTGAATGCGAAGTTTTTAGTATGGTCATCACAGTTTCTGGCAATGACATTAAATACCATTCTGCGATACATTTGTTCAGCCTTTGGATA
>JADFSQ010000299.1 GCA_022560715.1 Bacteroidota bacterium | reverse complement strand
TGGATGTTTAGATCTGGTAATCATATCATTAACCATATAAATTAACGACGAGTTGCTGTGCTCTAAATAAGAAGGCAAAAGAGCTAAAACCACATAATCTTTAATATTGCCATAAAAATATTGAAACCCTTTTCTAAGACTCTGCTCGTAAATATCGAGGTTAGTTACAAGATGTTTGCTCCTAATACTTCCAGTAGTCCCGCTACTTTTAAAAACCTGCTGTATCGTTTCTTTTGAACTTAAAACCTCGTGTGTTTTAAAAAATTGAATTGGTAAAAACGGAATGTCTTCAACCCTTTTCACATCACTGGGATGTTTGTAAAGTAAATCGCAAAACGAACGATACACTTTATTATTTTCAAATTGAAACTTAAAAATTTCCAAAGCCAAACTACTAAATTCTTGCGCAGTTTTAATATTGAAAATGGATGTAGTGTTTATCATTTATTATACTCGTAAATAGAATCACAAAAGTAGATAACTATTCAGCACTTAAAGTGTGCTAAAGTTAAAAGTACTTAAAGTTATTCAAAATATGAAAAATCGAGAGCAGATTATTGGTTAAGCTAAAGTTTAATTTTAGTTGAAAAAGCACTCACTTTAGGGTACTCTAAATACTTTTAACTTTAGGCACTAAAAAGTTATATCAATTTTATAAAATCTATTTCGATTAATTTTATCTTTACTAAAAATATGTACGAAGCAACTTTTAAATGAATACAAAAGACATAAAAATATTACTTGTTGATGACGAGCCAGATATTTTAGAGATTGTTGGGTTTAATCTTGCTAATGAAGGCTATACTATTATTACTGCTGAAAACGGTTTGGAAGCTGTTAAAAAAGCTAAAAAAGAAAAACCCCATTTAATTGTTTTAGATGTAATGATGCCAGAAATGGATGGCATTGAAGCTTGCCAGCACATTAGACAAATACCCGAACTTAAAGATGTAATTATTACCTTTTTAACAGCAAGAGGCGAAGACTATTCTCAACTTGCAGGCTTCGATGCTGGAGCCGACGATTATATTACAAAACCCATTAAACCAAAAGTGTTGGTTAGCAAAGTAAAAGCATTATTACGTCGCTATAGAGAAGAAGAAAAGCAGGGAAATATAATTAAAATAGGTGATTTAACAATTGACAGAGACGAATACAATATCATATTAAAAGGTAAAAAAATAAACTTACCAAGAAAAGAATTTGAATTATTATCTTTACTAGCATCAAAACCAGGAAAGGTTTTTAAAAGAGATGAGATTCTCGATAAAGTCTGGGGAAACGATGTGATAGTTGGTGGCAGAACAATAGATGTGCATATTAGAAAATTGAGAGAAAAAATAGGAGATAATTCTTTTAAAACTGTTAAAGGCGTAGGCTATAAATTTGTAAGTGATGACAAAGAAATTTAAACGATCATATAAATTTGCATTAATATCATCAATGTATCTTACTGCGGTTTTAACACTCTTTATGAGTGTTTTTTTATATGCGTTTTACACACTAAATAGTGTGCACCTTACTGTTTTTGCTTTATGTAGCTATGTCTTTTCTTTTATAATAATTCAATATCGCGTTGAACATTTCATCTATAAACGAATAAAAAAAATATATGCTGATTTAACCTTACTCGAATCAAGTTCCTTCAGAAAAGAACAGATTACTACTAACATGGTAACTTTAAGACAAGACATCGAGAAATATGCTAAAGATAAAAAACTCGAAATTGAAGCCTTTAAAATTAGAGAACAATACCGAAAAGAATTTATTGGCAACGTATCGCACGAACTAAAAACACCTTTATTTACTGTTCAAGGTTATATTTCTACACTATTGGATGGTACTGTAAATGATGTGGAGTTGAGAACTAAATACTTACAAAGAGCCGATAAGGGTGTAGAGCGACTTATTTATATTATTAAAGATTTAGATATGATTACCAAGCTCGAATCAGGAGATTTGAGCTTAAATGTAGAACCATTCGATATTGTAAAACTCATTCAAAATGTATTTGAGCTTTTAGAAATGAAAGCTGCCAAGAAAAAAATAACCTTGACTTTCGATACAGATTACAAAAAACCTATAATGGTAAATGGAGATAAAGAACGATTGCAACAAGTTTTAAGTAACTTAATTGTAAACTCTATAAAATATGGAAACAAAAAAGGCACAACCGAAATTAGTATAGAAAACCTAATAAAAAACAAAGTAATTGTTCGTGTTACTGATAATGGAGAAGGTATTGAGCAAGAACATATTCTACGGTTATTTGAGCGTTTTTATCGTGTGGACAAAAGTGGTTCACGTAAAGAAGGAGGTTCTGGTTTGGGCTTGTCTATTGTGAAGCATATTATTGAAGCACACGATGAACAAATTTATATTGAAAGCGAGTTTGGAATAGGAAGCGAGTTTTCATTCACTCTCGAAAAGGCTAAATAAAGCTGTAAAATTTATGTCGGAATTAACTGTTTGTAGTCCTTTATAAAGACTAACAGAATTAAGCATTTCAATCTTGAAATCATTTTGGTTACAAGTAGGAACTAACTTTAATTTTTTTAATCGCTTGGCAAGATATTCCTGTTCAAATTGTCCAGGAGTAGGAATAAAAAAAGCTTTTTTATTGAGTTTAACCAAATCCATAATAGTTGTATAACCAGAACGGGATAGCACAATTTTACTTTCGTTTATTGCCTTTTCTAGCTCTTGGCTTTGCATAAAATTATAAATAGTAATATGGTTTTGTTTACTGATGATTTGCTGTTCTTCAACAACTCCTTTTACAAAAAGCACTTTCCCATTGTAGGTCTTTAATTGTTCTAATAATAGTGTTTCAAAAATTGTTCGTTGTGGTTCTGTACCAGAAAGCAAGACCAATAAATCATAAACTGTATCACATTCAATTTTATTAAAACGACTTAAAGCTCCAATATATTTAAGGTTAAACTTATGCTTTTTTAAATGACCTAAATCACCACTTAAACTTGGCTCATTTTCAACATCAGGAATCCAACATTCATCAAACTTGTTTATAATATTTTGGTGTAATTTAGAACTTATCCAAGTTGTACTTCCGCTTAACACTTTAAGTTGATGCGTTATATAAACCGACGGGATTGTATTGCTGTAAACTCCAAATCTGTTATCAGAAATAATACCAGAAATATTAAATCGTTCAATAATAGTTTTAATTGCTCTTTTTTCAGCCTTTATCGTTTTAAGTATTTTTGGAATATCTTTTAATAATTTCCATTTAAAATGATTTTCTTTTTTAGGATATTTATTATTATATGAAGGAAGTTCTAAGGCTTCTACATTAGTAAATTCTTTTTTAA
>JADFSQ010000298.1 GCA_022560715.1 Bacteroidota bacterium | reverse complement strand
TTGAAGCCAAAGAAAATGTAAAAGTCGAAGCTGTTACACAAACATTTGCAACCATTACACTTCAAAATTATTTCAGAATGTACCGCAAACTTTCCGGAATGACAGGAACTGCGGTTACCGAAGCCGGAGAACTTTGGGAAATCTATAAATTGGATGTAGTTGAAATTCCAACCAACCGACCAATTATACGCGATGACAAAGAAGATTTAGTTTACAAGACAAAGCGTGAAAAATACAACGCTGTAATTGATGAAGTAACTCAACTATCAAATGCAGGACGTCCTGTTCTTATTGGTACAACCAATGTTGAGATTAGTGAACTTTTAGGTAAAATGCTTTCTATTAGAAAAGTCCCACACAATGTATTAAATGCAAAACTTCATAAAAAAGAAGCTAATATTGTTGCTGAAGCCGGACAACCGGGACAGGTAACCATTGCAACAAATATGGCTGGACGTGGTACAGATATTAAACTTACAAAAGAAGTAATAACAGCTGGTGGATTAGCCATTATTGGTACCGAACGTCATGATTCTCGTCGTGTGGACAGGCAATTACGTGGTCGTGCAGGACGTCAAGGAGATCCTGGAAGCTCTCAATTTTATGTGTCGTTAGAAGACAACCTCATGCGTTTATTTGGTAGTGAACGTATTGCCAAAATGATGGATAGAATGGGGTTAAAAGAAGGTGAAGTGATACAACATTCCATGATTTCTAAATCTATTGAACGAGCACAAAAGAAAGTTGAAGAAAATAACTTTGGTGTTCGTAAACGATTATTGGAATATGATGATGTCATGAACGCACAACGTGAAGTAGTTTACAAAAGGCGTTACAATGCCTTATTTGGGGATCGTCTTCGTGTAGATTTAGCCAATATGATTTATGATACTTCTGAAATAATTACTGAAACCAACAAAGAAGCTAATGATTACAAAAACTTTGAATTTGAGTTAATCCGTTATTTCTCGATGAGTTCGCCAATTACTGAAAATGAATTTGGAGAACTTTCTACTCAAGAAATTTCGGGTAAAGTATATCATGCTGCATTTGACCATTATAAAGAAAAAATGGAGCGTAATGCTGATCTTGCTTTTCCTGTTATTAAAAATGTTTATGAAACGCAACGTGATAAATTTAAGCGTATTGTTGTTCCATTTACCGACGGTGTAAAAAGTATTCAAGTAGTTACCGACCTTGAAACAGCATACAAAACAAATGGAAAACAGCTAATTACCGATTTTGAAAAAAACATTTCACTTGCTATTATAGATGATGCCTGGAAAACACATCTACGCAAAATGGATGAACTAAAACAATCGGTCCAACTCGCAGTACATGAACAAAAAGATCCTTTATTGATTTACAAATTCGAGTCTTTCGAATTGTTTAAAGCAATGATAGATCAGGTCAATAAAGATGTAATTTCATTCTTATTTAAAGGCGAGTTACCTCAAGAAACCACAAACACCATTCACGAAGCACAATCAAGACGTCGGGATAAGGTAGAAACCAGCAAAGAAGAAATCCAAAATATGGATGAGCGTACTGCTGAAAACAGAGCTGCTGGTAACACACAACGCCAACGGGAAGTTGTGGAAACCATTGTAAGAGAGCGACCAAAAATAGGACGTAACGATCGTGTTGTTATAAAACACGTTATGAGTGGCGAAAATAAAACCCTTAAATACAAACAAGCTGTGCCTTTGATTACAAAAGGCGATTGGGTTTTGGTTGAAGATTAGTTTGTCATGCTGAACATAGTGAAGCATCTTTTTAGTAGAGATTCTTCGTTTTACTCAGAATGACATTTTTTACTGCATCACTACATTGCTGTATTTTGCATTGATAACAATAGTTTTATTACTAGACAAATTTCCAGTAGAAAAGGTAGAGATGTTTTCTTTAGTTTTTTTATCTGGATGCTGAAAACGTGAACGCATGCCTTTATATTGTAAATTAAAATTTGTTTTTGGCAATGTAATTAATGCATCACTATTTTCTAAAATCAGGTTAAGATTGTTAAAAGAATCAAGAATATTACGAATAGTTAAATCTCCAAAACTACCATCAATAACAGAATTTCCAGATAAATTATCAATATTTACATTTGATGAGTTAGAATGAAGAACTAATGATTTTACATTTTTTAATAACGCATTATCCACATAATTTAATTTTAATTCTCCAGCATTCCAGTTTGTAACTAGCACAGGCGTATAAGAGGCATTAATGGAAGAGTTACTTCCATCAATGGTTTCTGCCAAAAAGGTTGCATAAGATAAATCTGCTTTTAAGTTATGTATTACAGACACAATTTTAAGCTCACCATGACGCACATTTAATCTAAGTTTTGTGTTTCTCGGCATTTTAATTTTTATGGTTTTAATAATCTTGTCACTTCTTAAATTTTCTAGCCTGTTTTTAAGAAGAAGGCTTCTTTTTTCCAAAGCTTTTTTTCGTGAATGTATTCTTTCTTCATTTGCTTTCAAACGTTTATCTAAAACTTTTTCTCGAGCTTGTATTTTTGCCTCAAATTTTGCGCCAAATCGCTCTCCCCAAGCTTCCATGTCTTTAGCCCATTTACCATCCATTTTTTTGCTCCAAGCCTCCATTTTTAACTCAAAATCTTTTCCGAATTTATCTTCAAACTTTTCTCCCCAAGATTCCATTTCTTTCCCAAAAGATTTTCCAAATTTTTCGCCCCAAGCTTCCATCTCTTTTGAGTATTTATCAAAATCGGTTTTAGAAAATTTCTTTGCCCAAGCCTTCATTTTATCTTTATATTCTTTGCCATACTTTTCTTCGTATTCTTTGCTCCATTCTTCAAGATATTTTTCTCCGTCTTTTTTATAGGCATCAAAATCGAAATTCACATTGTGTACGCCTTCTGGCAATTCAGGCAATTCAGGCATCTCTGGCATCTCTGGCATTTCAAAATTCATTTCTGGCATAACAAAATTCATATTAGGCATCAGAGGCATTTCTGGCATTTTAGGTAAATCTGCAATTACAAACTGTAAGTCTTCCAAAGCTTTTAATGCGTCATCATCAAATTCAAAATTAAAATTCCAATTGTATTTTGGATTAAAGTCACTTCCTGTTGATATAGAAATATTGGCTCCAGATCCTGTTACTTCTACATTCCAACTTTCTAAAGCGTCTTGAAGTTCTTCTTTTGATAATTCTTTACTTTCAATATAAGCTTCAATTTTTACTTCGTTTTTATTCCAAGTATCAATTTCTATATTTGTATAGCTTGTATTTAAGTTTAAAGTAAGGTCCTTATTTGCTTTGACAGATTGCGTCGTTTTTTTAAGTTTTTGCTGTGCCGTA
>JADFSQ010000297.1 GCA_022560715.1 Bacteroidota bacterium | reverse complement strand
ATCCATTCGCCACTTGCTAATTTTGGCAAATATTTTTGTCGCTGTGCTTCGGTTCCGTATTTCCAGATTGGATACATGACCAAAGAGGATTGTACAGAAGCGGTTGAACGAATACCAGAATCACCACGCTCTAACTCTTGCATGATTAAGCCATACGAAATTTGATCCAATCCAGCACCTCCATATTCTTCAGGAATATAAGACCCAAACGCACCAATTTCAGCAAGCCCTTTTATAATTTGCATAGGGAATTCGGCCTTTTGTGCGTAGTCTTCAATTATTGGCGATACTTCACGTTTTACCCATTCTCGTGTGGCATCACGTACTAATTTATGTTCGTCTGATAAAAGCTCATCAAGGTTGTAATAATCTGGAGCTTCGAATAAATCTGGTTTCATCTAATGAATGTTTTATTTGTAAAGCAAATGTAACAAATTGCTACATTTTTAAATAGAAATCTTTAGTCAAATTGATATAATCCTGTGTATATTGATGTCTTGAGGTTTCAATTATTAACGTATTTATTATCATTTCGCTTTCCTGCCTTTCGCCAGACATGGTGCGGAAAGAAAACTCTAAAAGACTTCGTTTTATTTTTGAAGTACTGCTGCCTTTTACTCGCAAAATTCTATTTGGAAATAATCTCACTTCGGAAGCTAAGCCAGTAAAATGCGCTTCTTCTTTAAACGGAATAATTACTGAAAATTTTCCTTCGTCTGAAAGTAATTTTGATACACTTTCAACTAAATGATGAAAAGGCAAAGCATCATAAAATCTAGCTATTTTTCTTGAATTGGACATTATATTCTCTCCCTTTGGGAGCGATGGCGAAGCCAGAGTGGGCGAATAAAAAGGAGGATTGGAAATAATGAGGTCGTATTTATACTCAATTTCATCTGTAAATTTTTCTAATGAAGCGTGATAGCAAAATAACCTGTCACTCCAAGACGAGTTTTCAAAATTCTCGACACATTGTTCAAAAGCATTTTCATCAATCTCAATAGCATCTACTAATCTTGCTGAACTTCTTTGAGCTAACATTAACGCAATAACGCCAGTTCCTGTTCCAATATCTAAAACGGAATTTGGATGATGTTCTAAATTTGCCCAAGCTCCAAGCAACACTGCATCTGTACCAATTTTCATGGCACAACTATCTTGATTTACGGTAAATTGTTTGAACTTGAATGGTTTCAAAATAAATTCCAAATTTTAAATTCCAAAACCCAAAAGGTTAGGATTTGTTTATAATGGCAGATAAAATTTTCTTTAGTTCTTCTGCTTCATTTAAGAGTTGTAATAATTCAGCTTCAAATTTAACGTTCAAATCTTTAAGGAGTTTTAACCACAAAACAGATTCTTTAGCTTCTTTTCTTGAAATTTTTAGCACCTAACTTTTCATTGGCTTCAATATAATTTGCAACAACAGAACCTGAAGAACGGATTAATTGTTTGCCATCTTCAATATTTGAAATGGTTTTGGGAAGCGTTTGAATTAAAAGCCTACAATTTTTAGCAAACTAATATGCCCTTTCTTCTAAATCGTAAACTTTTCTATTTTCCATAATTACTGGAATTTGTTATTTTATTTTTTGGAATTTATTGAATATACAATTCAATCAATCCTTCTGGAGTTTCAACAATAATCGTTTTAGTCTCTCTGTTTACTTCTTTAATAAATTCATCATTTATTGGAATCAATATTTCAACGCCATCTCTGTCAATTTCAAAAAGTGCTTGCGATGTTGTATCGTTAATACCTTTTATTATTCCTACGTTCCCAAAATTTACATCCTTAACAATAAATCCTATAACTTCATGAAAATAGAATTTGTTTCCTTCCAGTTTTGGCAACAATTCAAGTGGTAAATAAACATCGCTTTTTAGTAGTGCATTAGCATCTTCTTCGGTAGATATTTCTTCAAATTTTACACGTAGCAAATCAGATTTATGAAGCTGTGAACGTTCAATAAAAAAGGGAATTAAAGAATTACCAACAAAAATAAATACAGCATCTAAATTCTTGTATATTTCTGGTTGATCTGTATCGAGTTTTATTAGGAGCTCTCCTTTAAAACTATATTTTCTTACAATCTTCCCTAAATAAAAACAGTCTTCTTTTTGCATGGTCTAATTTGTCCGTTCGAGCGCAGTCGAGAATTATTTTTAAAGTGTGGAAATAAATCACATCTCGATTGCGCTCGATGTGACATCAATTTATATAAAAAAACCTGATAGAAAAACTATCAGGTTTAAAAGTATAAAAAAATAATTCTTTTACTCTTCTTCGTTTGAAGCTTTTACTTCTTCAACAGCATCTTCTGATTTTGCTTCTTCAGCAACCGCTTCAGTGGTTTCTTCTTCAACAGCAACTTCTTCAGCTGTAGCATCTTCCGAAACTTCTTCTTCAACAACTACTGGAGCTGTTCTTGCTTCATTTACTACTTTTTCAGCTTCTAAAGCTTTAGATTCTGCATCTGCTTTAGCTTTTGACAAACCATCTACTTTTGCATCAACTTTTGCTGCTTTTTCATCTAACCAAGCTTGAAACTTTTTTTCTGCTTCTTCTTCGGTGAAAGCTCCTTTTTTAACGCCACCTGCTAAATGTCGTTTTAACATTACACCCTTATACGACAAAATTGCTCTTGCAGTATCTGTTGGTTGCGCTCCATTTTGAAGCCACTTAACAGTACCATCTATATTCAATTCTATAATTGCTGGGTTTTTGTTTGGATCGTAAATACCTAATTTTTCTAAATATTTACCATCTCTTTTTGATCTTGCATCTGCTGCAACAATCCAGTAAAAAGGCTTTCCTTTTTTACCGTGTCTTTGTAGTCTTATTTTAACTGGCATAAAAATTAATTTGTGAGGTTCCCGACCTCTGTTATTAATGAGAGCGCAAAGATACTATATTTTTCTAATTCTCAAATATAAGTTTCACTTTTTTAATATGAACCGAAATATAACACAAAGTGTTCATAAGTTTGGCATGCAAATCATCATAATTATTCTTAATTTTAGGGTTCTTATTTTTACGGAATAAAACACTTTTATGTACCTAATTTTTGATACCGAAACTACTGGATTACCCAAACGTTGGAATGCTCCAATTACTGATACTAATAACTGGCCACGATGTATTCAAATAGCCTGGCAATTGCATGACGAATCAGGAAATTTAATCGAGCATCAGGATTATTTAGTCCAACCTGAAGGATTTAATATTCCTTATGATGCCGAAAAAATTCATGGCATTTCTACCGAATTGGCTCAAGAACAAGGCATTCCTCTATCAGAAGTTTTAGAAAAATTTAATGAAGCTCTAAACAAAACCAAATTTATTGTT
>JADFSQ010000296.1 GCA_022560715.1 Bacteroidota bacterium | reverse complement strand
AACCTGTACTTGCCGTTATAATATTCTTTTTCTGTCTAATATTAATTCAAGCCCAACAACCCAATAAACTTAATTCTTCTGAGATTTACGAATCTATATTAAAGCTCAATTTTTTAGGTTCAGTTTTGTATGTTGCAGCACATCCAGACGATGAAAATACGCGTCTTATTTCATATATGTCTAATCATATAAAAGCGCGAACTGGCTACTTGGCAATTACCAGAGGCGATGGTGGACAAAATCTTATAGGTTCAGAAATCAGTGAACTATTAGGTGTTATTCGTACACAAGAGCTTTTAGCAGCACGTCGCATTGATGGTTGTGAACAGCTATTTACCAGAGCCAACGATTTTGGGTACTCAAAAAATCCTGATGAAACTTTAGAAATTTGGAATAAAAACGAGGTCTTAAGCGATGTGGTTTGGGCAATTAGAAAGTTTAAACCAGATGTAATTATCAATAGATTTAACCTCGCATCTTCAGGTAGAACACATGGACATCATACAAGTTCTGCATTGTTAAGTATCGAAGCTTTCGATCTCGCTAACGATAATTCAGCGTATCCTGCTCAATTAAAACAGGCTAGCCTGTGGCAGGCAAAAACCCTGTATTTTAATACACATTGGTTTTTTTATGGAAGCAGAGAAAAGTTTGAAAAAGTCGATAAAAGCAATATGATAAGTTTCGATATTGGTGTTTATTATCCACAAAAAGGATTGTCAAACAATGAAATGGCATCCATAGCAAGTAGCCAACATTTATCGCAAGGCTTTGGAAGGTTAGCTACACGTGGTTCAGATAAAGAATATATAGTTTATATTAAAGGTGATTTCCCTGAAGACAAGACTACTATTTTTTCAGGCATTGACACCTCCTGGAATCGTATAAAAGGAGGACAAGCCATTGGTGAAATTTTATATGAAGTTGAAAAAAATTTCAATTTTAGAGATCCATCTGCACATATTTCAGAATTAATGAAAGCCTATCAATTAATTCAAAGCATTGAAGATACCCATTGGAAAACCATTAAAACCAAAGAAATAAAATCAATAATTGAAGCATGTTTAGGATTGTATTTAGAAGTTTCAGCTAATACTTCAAGTGCAAGCAATGGCAGTGAAGTAATATTAAATATTGAAGCCTTAAACCGAAGTAATATTGATTTGGAATTAGTTTCATATACTATTTCAACAAATTCTGTTACTACTCAAAAAAGCAAATCTTTAGAACCAAATATTAAACTTAATATTAAAGATACTATTACTTTATCCAATAATTTAAAAAACACAACACCATATTGGTTAGAAAGTAAGGGGACTCTCGGAATGTATAAAGTAGATAATCAAAATTTAATTGGCTTACCAGAAACGCCTCGCTCATTAACTGTTGATTTTAATCTTATTGTTAATAACACTCCTATTACTATTACAAAAAATGTGGTGTATCGCTATTCAAAACCAGATAAAGGTGAATTATACAGACCTTTTGAAATTATTCCGGAAGTATCAGTAAAAATTGCAGAAAAAGTCATCATTTTCGAGAACGATAAACAAAAAGAAATTCCAGTTACTATAAAAGCCGGACGAGACAATTTAGAAGGTTTTGTGAGTATGGATTACCCAAAAGATTGGAGCGTATATCCAGACAAACAAAAGTTTTCCATAGTAAATAAAGGACAGGAACAAACGTTACTTTTTACAGTTGCTCCTCCTAAGTTTCAAAATGAAGGGAAATTGATTCCAAAAGTAAATATTGACGGGAAAATATATTCAAAAGAATTAGTGGAAATCAATTACAGCCATATTCCGTTTCAAACTGTTTTGCTACCAAGCGAAAGTAAAATTGTACGATTAGATATTCAAAAAAGAGGTGAAAATATTGGATATATTGAAGGTGCTGGAGACACAGTTCCTGAAAGTTTACGACAAATAGGCTATAATATCATTATTATAAAACCTGAAGATATTACACCTGAAAGTCTTTCAAGATTTGATGCCATTGTAGTCGGTATTCGTGCTTATAATATTGTTGAAGAATTAAAATTTAAGCAGCAAATTTTATTCGATTTTGTAAAGCAGGGAGGCAATATGATTGTGCAATACAATACAAGCCGAAGAATAAAAGTAGATAATATAGCACCTTACAATTTAAAATTGTCTAGTGATAGAGTAACTGATGAAAATGCTGAAGTACGCTTATTAAATCCTGAACATGAGCTTCTTAACTATCCAAATAAAATTACTGCAAAAGATTTTGAGGGTTGGACACAAGAACGTGGTTTGTATTTCCCCAATGAATGGTCGAGTGAGTTCACTCCTATTTTGTCTATGAATGATGCTGGAGAAACGCCCAAAGATGGAAGTCTGCTTGTTGCCAAATATGGTAAAGGATATTATATCTACACAGGATTAAGCTTTTTTAGAGAATTTCCTGCTGGAGTTTCGGGAGCCTATCGCTTGTTTGCCAATATGCTTTCTATTGGGAAAAATAATATTATTATAGAAGAAAATTAAAGGATTAACACATATACTGAATTATTAGACCTGTCAGGTTTTTAAAACCTGACAGGTCTGTAACTTATAAAAACCAAATTATATATGGACTCTCATCAAAAATATGAATGGAAATCAATTTACACCATTGTGTTAGTGGTTAATGCTGCGTATATTATTTTATTCTATTTACTAATGAATATGTTCTCTTAATATGCAAACATTAGACTGGATTGTTTTATGCTTAACACTACTTTTTATTGTGGGCTATGGCGCATGGAAAACACGAGGCAGTAAAAACGTACAAGACTATATTCGTGGTGGTAACGAATCTAAATGGTGGACGATTGGCTTATCGGTTATGGCAACACAAGCAAGTGCCATAACATTTTTATCAACGCCAGGACAAGCATTTCATGACGGCATGGGTTTTGTTCAATTTTATTTTGGTCTTCCCATTGCAATGGTTATTATTTGCATAGTATTTATTCCATTATATCATCGCTTAAAAGTCTTTACTGCGTATGAATTATTAGAAGGACGATTCGATTTAAAAACAAGGACACTAACTGCTATTCTGTTTTTAATACAACGTGGTCTCGCTGCAGGAATTACCATTTTTGCACCTGCTATAATCCTATCGGTAGTTTTAGGCTGGGACTTGATTTTACTCAACATTATAATTGGTGTTTTAGTTATTATATACACAGTATCTGGAGGCACAAAAGCAGTAAGTGTTACGCAAAAGTACCAAATGGCTGTGATTTTTACAGGAATGTTTATCGCATTTTATATCATTGTTAATGCGCTGCCTGAAGGAATTACTTTTGCAAAAGCACTTGATATTGCAGGAGCAAGT
>JADFSQ010000295.1 GCA_022560715.1 Bacteroidota bacterium | reverse complement strand
CCTCGAGGTTCTACCTCGGGGTCAAGAGGAAAGTTTGAAAACGGATGGTTTTTATAAAACTAGAAATAAGTTTTTTCCGCTTGATACCTCGATGGCTCTGCCTCGGGGTAGTTCATTAAAAAAGAATGGAAAGAACTTATCACAACTTGTGATAACCTTACTAAAAATTTAAAATTTAGTCCAAGTATGCCATTCGCTTTTACAGAGCAAGGAGTAGCTATGTTATCGAGTGTTTTGCGGAGTAAAAAAGCTATTAAGTTGTCATTCCTGTGTAGGCAGGAATCCGCAATAATAAATTAAGTTGAAAATGAAAAGATTCCTTTTAATTTTAATGGTACTAATTAATACTACTTCTTTCTCACAAGAAGAAAAGGAGAGCTATAAAAACATTGCTTCAAAATTCAAGTTGTTTTATAATGAAGGTAGTTATGAGGATATTTTTAATATGTTTGATGCAAGCATGAAAACGGCATTACCATTAGAAAAAGCGTTACAATTCTTTCAACAAAACGTTAATGATTCATCTGGAAAAATTGTGAATATGGTTTTTTATAAAACCAAACAAAATGCTCATATTTATAAAACAACTTTTGAAAAAGCTATTCTTGATATTTTAATTTCATTAGATGAGAATAATGGCATAAACAGATTATATATTGTGCCTCATAAGCCTGAAGACACTCTTCCAGTTTTAAAGCGTAATATTACTAAAATGATATTGCCATTTAATGAAGAATGGAATGTAATTTGGGGAGGAACTAATGTCGAAGACAACTATCATGTCGAATATAAAAATCAAAAATACGCTTATGATTTGCTTATACTAAAAGACGAAAAGTCGTATATAGGAGATGCAACAATAAATGAAGATTATTTTGTTTTTGGAAAAGAAATTATTGCACCTTGTGATGCCAAAGTTGTTAGAGTTATAAATGGAGTGCACGATAATATCCCAGGAGACAAAAACCCTTTACAGGTTACAGGAAACACAATAATTTTAAAAACAATCAATAATGAATATATTTTGTTTGCACATTTAAAAGAAGAATCTATTAGAGTAAAAAAAGGACAAATAGTAAAGCAAGGAGATGTGTTAGGGCAATGCGGTAATTCAGGAAACTCTACTGAACCGCATTTGCATTTAAGTTTACAAAATGTAGAAAATATGAATATAGCAACTGGAGCACAGTTGTTTTTTGAAAAAATAAAAGTTAATGGTGAGATAAAAGAAGATTACCTTCCTGTAAAAGGAGAAAAAATAAAGAACATCGATTAATTGAAACTGCAAGAAATTCAAAATAGAATTTATGAATTACGAGGTCAAAAAGTAATGTTAGATTTTGATCTTGCAGAATTATATTTAGTAGAAACACGAGTTTTAAAACAAGCTGTTAGAAGAAATATTGAACGTTTTCTTAAAGATTTTATGTTTCAACTTAATAAAAAAGAATGGAAAGAACTTATCACAACTTGTGATAACCTTACTAAAAATTTAAAATTTAGTCCAAGTATGCATTCGCTTTTACAGAGCAAGGAGTAGCTATGTTATCGAGTGTTTTGCGGAGTAAAAAAGCTATAGAAATTAATATTTCAATTATGAGAGCTTTTGTTGTAATTCGAGGATTTGCACTTTCTCATAAAGAATTATCACAAAAAATTGTTGAGATTGAAAGCAAATATAATAGACAATTTAAAGATGTTTTTGAAGCTTTAAACTATCTAATCCAAAAAGATAAAACAGCATTAAAACAAAAAGAACGTAAAACCATAGGTTACAAACAAAAATTATAACACAATGATTTTAGAAATGAAAGTCCCTTCACCAGGAGAATCGATTACCGAAGTTGAAATAGCAGCTTGGTTGGTAGAAGATGGCGATTATGTAGAAAAAGACCAAGCTATTGCAGAAGTAGATAGCGATAAAGCAACGCTTGAGCTTCCAGCCGAAGAAAGCGGAATCATAACTTTTAAAGCAGAAGAAGGAGATACTGTTTTAGTTGGTGCAGTCGTGTGTTTAATTGACACAAGTGCCGAAAAGCCAGTTGGCAGTAAGCAGTCCACAGTAAGCAGTAAAGGCAAATCTTCTATATCAGAAGTTACAAGTTCTCCTCCTTCGGAGGAGTTAGAGGAGGCAAAAACCTACGCTACAGGAACTCCAAGCCCAGCTGCAAAAAAGATTTTAACCGAAAAAGGAATACCCTCTTCAGAAGTTAAAGGCACAGGAAAAGATGGGCGTATTACTAAAGACGATGCCGTAAAAGCAGTGCCGTCCATGGGAACTTTGCCAGAAGGCAGTAATAGAGGATCGAAAAGAAGTAGAATGTCTATGCTGAGACGTAAAGTTGCTGAGCGATTGGTGGAAGTTAAAAACACAACCGCAATGCTAACTACGTTTAATGAAGTAGATATGTCTTCAATTTTTGCATTACGAAAAGAATACAAAGAAACTTTTAAAGAGAAACACGATGTAAGTTTAGGCTTTATGTCCTTTTTTACTTTAGCAATTGTTAGAGCTTTAAAACTTTTCCCATCGGTAAACTCAATGATTGATGGTAAAGAAATGATTACTTACGATTTTTGCGATATTAGTATTGCGGTTTCCGGACCAAAAGGACTTATGGTGCCAGTAATTAGAAATGCTGAAACCTTGACCTTTAAAGGTGTAGAGACCGAAGTAAAACGATTGGCAATTCGTGCTCGTGATGGAAAAATAACGGTTGATGAAATGACAGGAGGCACATTCACCATTTCTAATGGAGGCGTGTTTGGCAGTATGTTATCTACCCCAATTATTAATCCGCCACAAAGCGGAATTTTAGGAATGCACAATATTGTTGAACGTCCAATTGCTATTAATGGCAAAGTAGAAATACGTCCAATAATGTTCGTCGCTTTATCTTACGATCACAGAATTATTGATGGCAGAGAATCGGTAGGATTTTTAGTTGCAGTAAAAGAAGCACTTGAAAGCCCAGAAGAATTATTAATGGACAATAATGTTAAAAAAGCTTTAGAATTGTAAGTTCTAGTCTAGTCCTTTTTTGAATTACGAATAGTTTTATATACTAAAAGTATCAGTATAATTACAATAAATAAATAGGTGTATACATTTAAAAATCTATATTGTGGTATAGATGAAAAATCACCATAATACACAAAGGCACTCCAGTAATATGGCGATTTTTTAATATTACTAATAGCATCGTTTTTTAAATAATTAATTTTCGAATTTTGGTTAGCAATAACACCAGAATTATTAGTGCTGTAATTTTTGTAAAACGATTGCATTAATTGCGAAGTCGATAAGTCGTTTATCTGCCAAAGTGAAAATAAAATACGTTTTGCGCCAGCATATTGAAACCCTCTTGCAATACT
>JADFSQ010000294.1 GCA_022560715.1 Bacteroidota bacterium | reverse complement strand
TAACACGTTGCAAAGATTTTGCTTTGTTACCATGTTTTTTTACTTCATGCTGATATTTGTTAATTAGGAAAATACAATTAGGAATACCAATTACAATAATTAAAGGAGGGATTAAAGCGGTTAGTACGGTAATTTCATATTCTAAAATCCCAATAATCCCAAAAGTCCACATAACTCCAATAACGACAATTACCATCGATATGAATGTGGCTCTAAACGACCTGAAAAAGAAAAAGAAAATTAATGAGGTTACACCTAATGCAGCGAGAATAAAAGTGCTTATCTCATCAATAATATTTTGTGAATTTAGTGTGCGAATGTAAGGCATTCCAGAAATGCGAACATCGAGATTGTAGTTTTTTTCAAAGGTTTCAATTTTTGGAATAAGTTTATTTATAACAAAATCTTTTCGAGCCGAAGTATTCACTATTTCTTTATCTAAATAAATAGCTGATCGGATTGTTTTGGTTTCTTTATTAAATAAAAAGTTATCGTAAAAAGGATATTGCTCAAATAATTGTTCTTGTAATGTTTCTAATTGTGCTAATGAAGTAATTGAATCTTTTATGAAAGGTTCTAAATCAAATTTTTTCTTTGCTTCGTTTTTTACTAGTTTTTGAAGGTCGCTAATAGCAATAACAGTTTCAACTTCATCAAATGTTTTAAAATCGGCAGAAAGTTTATTCCAGGCGTTTAATTTTTCAATGGTAAACAAAGAAGAATCTTTAACACCGAGAACTATTAAATTTCCTTCTTCTCCAAAAATCTTAAGAAAATCGTTGTATTTTAAGTTAACCTCGTGCTGGTCAGGCAAAAGATTAGCTTCGGTATAGGTAAAACGCATTTTGTCCCATTGCAATCCAAAAAAGAATGTGGCAGCAGCAATGCTGATTAAAATACCAATTTTATTTCGTAAAATTAAACGTGCAATTGTTTCCCAAAAACCAACTGAAAATAATTTTGCCATAGCTTATTTTAATGGCGCAAAGGTAGAATAATAGTGTTGATTAAATTAGCAAAATAGCGTGTAAGTACATTAATTTTATAGGGTTACATTAAAAGTAAACTTGAATGCAAAATTATCTTCAAATTCTGAAAGATGATACGCACCATAACGATATGCAAAACTTAATCCAAACCCAAAAAGCAGCTTGTTAATCTCAAATCCAGATTCGGAATATCCTTTTTTGAGAGTACCGAAAGTTATACCGTTATGTCTGTCTATATTATTCATATTCCCTATGGCAAATCGTGAAATTAAAACTAATTGAGGCTTAAACCAAGGCGAGATATTAAATGGTCTTAAGTGATGCTTTATTTGAAAAATAGCAAATCTATCAGAAAAGAATTCATTAAAATACATGGTTTCAAAACTATTTAAGCCAGCAACCGAAAATCGTTGCAATATTGTTTCTTTATTTACATTGTTTGGATATGCATGATATAAATGTGAAAGAGGAGTTTTACCTTTTGCAATTCCGCCAGAGAAAACAATTTCAGTTCTAGTTTCATTTTTATGTTTAAAATGCTGAATAGCTCTAAAGTCAAATTTAGAAAAATTAAAATCTCCTTTAAAAACATCTGCAAAACTTTGCGTGTACTGAATTGTAAATTTTGGGTAACCAGATTTGGTTTCCTTAATCTTATTTTGAACTTTTTTATACTCACTAAAAGGATTCCATTGTACTGAAATTTTTAGTAAGGTCAAATCATAATTTTCGAAGCTTTGAGTATTATTTGGGCTAAAGGTATAATTATATGTTGGGTCTATTTTATTGACAGAAAATTGTGTTTCGGTTAATATTTTGGGATTCAGCTGATGCTCTATACTTAAAGTTTTAGAAATAATCTTATGAAACAAATCGATGTTCAATAAACGGGGTTCAAAAAATTGAAAAAAGCGTTTATCAGTTAAAAAAATTGAACTTCCAGATTCTTCCAAATCATCAAGATATAATAAACTTATCCAAGTGTTTGTTTTTTTGGCTACTCGTACTCCGCCTCCAAAACTGTATTTAAAACGATGGTCTAAAAACCCATAAACAGTATGCCACTGTAATCTAAAAGTCTCAGAGAAATTCTCGTTTGTAACACCTCCTAATCCTGTTCTAAAACCTTCATATTGGTTAAATTTTATAAGATACCGTAAATCGAAGTTAAAATATTTGGTTGGATAATAACCATTTCCAATATAATTTAAAAATTCGCCTTTTTTTATGGAGTCGTTTACCTTTTGAGAATTGCTATTAACATTATTGTGTTCTTGTGCCTGACTTTTACAAACAAATACTGTAAATAAAATAATGAGCCAGAAATATTTCATTAACAAAAAACTATAAATATATTTTGAATATATATAACACAAGAAAAGCAACTTTAGTGTGGCTGTTATACCGATTTAACTATTAAATTGGTATTAGTTATATAGTCATAATTTCTTTTTCTTTAATATGAAATAAGTCATCAACTTTTTTTACATAAGAATCAGTTATTTCCTGGATATCCATTTCTACATTTTTTTGTAAATCTTCAGATACATTTTCCGTTTTCTTAATATCGTTGTTCGCATCTTTACGAGAGTTTCTTATTCCTACTTTAGCTTCTTCAGCTTCAGCTTTAGCTTGTTTGGATAAGTTTAGACGTCTTTCTTCGGTTAAAGGAGGAACATTAATAATAATACTTTCTCCATTATTCATTGGATTAAATCCAATATTTGCTACCATAATAGCTCTTTCAATTTCTTGTAACATACTTTTTTCCCAAGGTTGTACAGTAATTGTTCTACCATCAGGAGTGTTTACATTAGCTACTTGAGTAAGAGGAGTTTGTGAACCGTAATATTCTACCATAATACTTCCAAGCATTGAAGGAGTTGCTTTGCCTGCTCTAATATTTACAAACTGTTTTTCAAGATGCTTTACGGCATTTACCATAGCCTCTTTTGCGGTATCTAAAATAAATTGTAACTCTTCGTTCATTTTTAATGTTTTAATTAAAAGTTAAGCCAAAGCAATAGTTACAGATTAACAGTTGTTCCTATGTTCTCTCCTGAAACTACTTTTAGAAGATTACCTTTTTTATTCATATCAAAAACAATAATTGGGAGTTCGTTTTCCTGACTTAAGGTAAATGCTGTTGTGTCCATAACTTTCAAACCTTTTTTTAGCACATCATCAAAGCTAATATAATCAAATTTAATGGCTTGAGAATCTTTTTCCGGGTCAACATTATAAATGCCGTCTACACGTGTGCCTTTTAAAATAACATCTGCATGGATTTCTATAGCTCTTAATACTGCAGCTGAATCTGTAGTGAAATAAGGATTTCCAGTTCCGCCACCAAAAATGACAACTCAGCCTTGTTCAAGATTTCTCAAAGCTCTT
>JADFSQ010000293.1 GCA_022560715.1 Bacteroidota bacterium | reverse complement strand
GGGGTCGAATACTGGACTGGTGTGGAGTTCAGAGTACCGGTATGGGGCCAGATAGCTTTGTTGTTGCCTATTGAGCAAAATAAGGATGATGGGCCCATCGTTCTTGTAGACAATTACACAACAGGGCCTGAAATAGTTCACAACTTGATAAAAAGAATTCTTGAAACAGTAACAGAAAGTCATATCAAAAAATATGCCCCTAAAAAAATATATAACATACCGCAAGCGGTGCGATAACCTCGCACTTTTTTATTACCCAAAACAATAGTGATATCGGGGGCGGGATAACTTAAAAAGCACTCGACTGCGCTATTTTGTTATAGCTTTGCAGTTTAGTCTGACCTAGTTTTTTGTTATAATTAAATTATGTTTAATCTAGTTGCTAAAAAGGCAGCGATTATAAAAAACACACCTCCAAATAATATTGCATTAACAGCATTATCGCCGAGTAAATTTTCCATTATTGGACCAAAGGTTAAGGTTTGAATAAACATTGGTATAACTATCATCATATTAACAACACCCATATAAACTCCACGTTTATCTTGAGGTATTACTTTAGACACCATAGTGTACGGAATGCCCATCATTGCCGCCCAGCCTATACCAAATAATGCCATAGGCACTAATACTAAATACGAATCGGTTATATAAGGAATACATAACATGGCTATACCTGTACCAAATAAGCTTGCAACATATATTTTTTTATTTCCTAGTTTGGCTGCTAAAGGAACTAATGCTAATGCTACAGCCATGGTTACTAAATTATAGGTTAAATTCATTTTAGAGGCTTGTGAAAGTGCATCACTTTTTCCAAAACCCATTGTTACTTCAAACATAGGGGAAACAAATTGCCAATAACAAAACAAGGCATACCACTGAAATAAATAAACCCAAGCTAGTTTCCACATAAATTTAGGCATGATAATTATAATATCTATGGTTTCAATAAAAGGAGATAATAAATTCCCTAAAAATTTAATCCTTTTATTATTTGGGTTGTTTTTTATAACCTTATATAAAGCTCCTAGCCATATAACTACAGCTGATACAATTATAAATATCCCTAAAAGAAAATATTCGTTTAGCAGTATTGGAGTGAAATTTATTAATAATAGCCATACAACTAGAGGGACGATTAATATTACAAGAATAGCAAAAAGTATTTGTGATAACGGGTGAGGTTTGTTTTTATTAAATGTTTTAATTTCTACTAATTCTTCATCTGTAGGTGGTATTTCAGGGGTTTTTAATACTGTCCAAAGAATCGTGACTACAGATAGGACTGCACCTATAAAAAAGGAATAATAAAGCCATGTTGGTATTATATTGGTTTCTTCTACAGTTCCACCTCCAAACCAATCTTGAAAAAGAAATATAGATAAGTTAGCCAAAACTATTCCTGCACCTACAAATAAACTTTGCATTTGAAACCCTAAACCTAATTGTTTTTCAGGTAATTTATCTCCAATAAATGCTCTATAAGGTTCCATTGCTGTATTATTACCAATGTCTAAAATCCAAAGTAATCCAACAGCAAACCATAACACCGGACTAAAAGGAAAAGCAAACAAACATAAACTTCCTATAATTGCTCCGATTAAAAAAAATGGTTTACGTCTCCCAAATTTTGGTGACCATGTTTTATCTGAAATAGCACCTATTAGAGGTTGTATAATTAAACCAGTTACTGGTCCGGCAATATTTAACAAAGGTAAATCATGTGGCTCTGCACCTAGAAAAGAAAAAATAGGGTTTATAGCTGTTTGTTGTAAGCCAAAACTAAACTGGATTCCCAGAAATCCTATATTCATATTCCAAATTTGCCAAAACGAAAGTTTAGGTTTTTTAATCATTGCTTTGTTTTTTAGGTTTACTAATTCTTAAATCTTTATCTATAATAACATCTGCCAAACCCTTATGGTTTCTAATTATTTGATGCTCTATTTCTAGGACTTTTTCATTAAAATCATTAATTATATCTCTTGAGCGTTCGATTCTTGAATTTAGTGTTTCAAGATAAGTAGTTTCTAAAAATAATTTGTAATCTGTATTTATTAAAAGACTTGCGTAAGTACCTTCAACAATACAAAAATCAAATTCAACACTGTTAACTTGTTCGGTTACAATTATATTTTCTTCATAAATAACAAGAGGCTTAACTACGGATATCGCATTTTTAAAATCTAAAATGTGTGTATCAAGCAGTTCTGTATTTACTTCATCAACACCAACATTTTTAATATTTTTTAATCGATTAGTATGATTGTCTGTTGGAGGTAATCTAAAATAATCATCACCATGAAAAAGATAACCTTTACAACCAGTTTCATTTTCAATATCAATAATTAATGCATAGGCAAGTGATGTTTTACCACAACCAGATTCACCACCAATAGAAATGCAAATTTTACCTTTATTAATTAGCTTATCTCTTAATTCAGAAATAACAAAATTGGTTATATCTTTATATGTAGGATGGTACGTTAGTTTATCTCCAATCATAATCCCAATTTAAGATTACAGTATTGAAAATTTAAGGCTTGTTTGGTAAATACAATTCCTGAGGCCGCAAAATCCCTTAAAACTCTAAGTGTTTTATTATATAATTTATCAATTAATAGGTTCATTATATTTTTTAATCACTACAATATCTTAATTAAATATTTAATAATGAACACTTACACTTTCTTTCTATTGTACTTTATTTTTTATTGGCATATAAATTTCGGCTTTCCAATCAAGTTCATTCCCTCCATAATGAGGGTTATTATAAAAAATTTCTAATGGGGTGTTTTCAATATCAATATTGTGTCGTTTAGCATATTCATGCAGTGCAAACCATCCTCTGTCAGAAGTAATATAATTACCATTGTAAATGGCTTTCAACGCTTTTGTAGGCTTGAGAACATCGAACTTAACAAATTTATCAATTGGTAAAGAATCGTTTTGTTTTACAGGAAAACAAAAACGAAAATCGATAGTGTTTTTATTTAGATTCCATTTTTTAACTAGTAAAAACGGATGTTCTCCACCTTTAAGATTATGATTGTTTATAAATTGTAAAAGTCTGGCATTATATGCCATCATTTGTTCAGCTTTTTTGCGCATTTCAATATTATTAAATTCAATATATGCGTAAGCTTTTTTAGGGATGGTATCTATTCCAACAATCTTTACTTTGTATTTATTTTTTAATTTATAATCAATACTTTTTTTAAAGTCCTTAATTAACTTAACAGCTATATTCTTAAAAGTAGTATTAAAAAAAGGAGCTGTTAAACGGTTGTAAATAGATTTTTCTTTTTCTGTGATACCTACTACAGTATGAGTAATTGAATCGTTTATAGAATTGAAATTCCAAACGATATCTAAAGCCATTCCATT
>JADFSQ010000292.1 GCA_022560715.1 Bacteroidota bacterium | reverse complement strand
GCGTCATATGTTCTTTGATAAAATACGATTCTAACCACTCAATCATTTCCAAGTCGAGATGGTTTGTAGGCTCGTCAAGAATTAACACATCAGGTTTGTGTATTAGCACATTAGCGAGATTCAACCTTTTTTTCTGTCCACCAGAAAGTGTATTTACTTTTTTGTTTAAATCGGTTAATTTGAGTTTGTAGAGAATTTGTTTGTACTGCGTTTCAAAATCCCAAGCATTTTCTCGTTCCATATTCTCATAAGCCTTTTGGTAGGCTTCAGTGTCTTCAGGATTTAAAAGCGCTTCATGATATTGGTTAATAATTTTTAGCACAAAACTATCGGAAGCAAAAATAGTTTCTTCAATCGTCAGGTTTTCATCCAATTCAGAGACTTGAGTTAAAAAAGCCGTTTTAAGTCCTTTTCTATAAATGACTTGCCCAGAATCAGGAGTATCAATTTTAGCGAGGATATTTAAAATAGACGTTTTCCCAGTACCGTTTTTTGCTACAAAAGCTATTTTTTGGTTTTTGTGTATACTAAACGAAATATTTTGGAAGAGGATTAGCTCTCCATAGGATTTTGATATATTTTCAACAGTTAAGTAATTCAACTTTTTTATGCAAATAACGTAATAATATCCAAAAAACAATTTGCTATTATTGAAATTGACTTTGAAAAGCTATATTTGATTTAAAAGTTAAAATTTAAAAGTGTAAGAACGAAACTACTATTAATGCCTTCAGATATAATTTAAAATAGAATGAAAAAATTATGTAGATTTGTGATAAATCAATCCGTCTCAATATGAAGAGATATTTTCTTGTTATTGTATTAGTTATAAGTATTTTAGCGTCTTCGTGCATACCTCATAAGGATACGATTTATCTTCAAAATAAAAATACGGCTTTGGACAGTTTACAGATTATTATTGAAACGCAAACGGCTTATCGTGTCCAAATTTATGATATTTTAAGCGTCCAAGTTAAATCACTCGATCAGGAGAATGTACAAATCATCAATCCTGTTGGCGACAAGAGTTTGGTTATAACAGGAGTAGAACGTGCTTATTTTGACGGGTTTACAGTCGATTTACATGGCGATATTAGAATTCCAACCTTAGGTAAAATAAAAGTTTTAGGATATACAACTGAAGAGATTGAGCAAATGATTGAAAAAAAACTCCTTGACGAGCAATTTAAAGAAACAGCCAATATATTTGTTACTGTAAAATTATCAGGATTTCGGTATACCACCATGGGAGAAATAGGTTCTGGAACCAAAACATTATATCAGGAACGTGTTAATATTTTTGAAGCCATTGCTAATTCAGGTGGAATTCTAGTTACTGGAGACTTAAAAGATATATTGATTATCAGGCAGTATCCACAAGGACAAAAAATTCATCATTTAGATCTTACTGATGTGAATGTGATGAAGTCTCAGTATTATTATATTCAGCCCAATGATTTAATCTACGTCAAACCTCTAAAACAAAAATCTTGGGGAACTGGTACTAATGCACTTCAAAATTTAACAGCCTTTTTAACAGTATTAACTGCAATAACTACAACAATTGTTTTATTAAAATTATAGGTTATGGCATACAATGAAATAGATGATTTTGATAGTGGCGAATCCGGAGCTTTAGCTTTTGACTTTAAAGGCTTTGTATTTAAAATCTTAAATCTTTGGAAACTTGTGCTGTTAAGTATAGGTGTTGCAATGGTTATTGCGTATTTTATTAATGTACGTAAACCAAATATTTATAGACTTGGTTCTTTAATTTCAGTAGAAACCAATCAAAATCCATTTTTCACAGCTAATACCAGTATTTCATTTAATTGGGGAGGAGTTTCTGGTAAAGTCGGAAAAATAATTACATCTGTTAAGACGAGAACTCATAATGAAAAAGTTGTGGATTCTCTACAGTTTTATATGCAGTATTTGGTACAGGGAAAATACAGAATGGTGGATGTGTACAAAAGAATTCCTTTTTATATAGAACTCGATAAAACTAAGGGACAAATTTTAAATAAACCTATAGGAATACGGTTTATTAACGACACACAATTCGAATTGTTTACTGAGTTTAGTTCAGATAGAGTTACAATTCAAAACTATGGGGACAAATCAAAATATAATGTAACAGTTTCTATTGGGAATTATGCTAAAGTCTTTAATATTGGAGAAGATGTGCAATTACCATTTATTAATTTCAAGCTTTTAATAAATAGTTCTATTAAAGTTAAACCACAATCTGAATATTATATAAAGTTTTTAAATTTTGATGGCGTAGTCAATAAATACAAAAATGCTATTAAAATTAGACCTTTTTCTAGGACATCTTCAGTATTGGCACTCTCGTTAACAGGCAATAATAAGGCGAAGATCGTTGATTATTTAAATGCAACTACTTCCATTTTAAGGAAAACTGAGTTAAAGCGAAAAAATTTATATGCCACAAATACCATTAAATTTATCGACAGTAGTTTGGCAGCTGTAAACCTTAATTTAATAGATGTTTCTGATGAGATGAATCGATTTCGAAAAGAAAACAAGGTGTTTGATGTTAATGATGAGTTGATTAAAGTTTCTGGAAAATTAAAAGCATTTGATTTAAAAAAAGAAGGAGAACAGTCTAAACTTGATTACTTAAATTCTTTAGAAACCTATTTAAGGACTAAAACCAATTATACTAAAATTGCTGCTCCAACATCAGTAGGTATTAATGAAAGAAATATTTTATCTAGTGTAGGTAAAATTATTGCTTTAGCTATTGAACGTCAAAATTTAGAATACACAACCAGAGAAGGTTCGCCTTTATTTAAAGATTTAGACAGACGTTTAGATGCCGAAAAAAATGTATTGTTGGAAACCATTGATGCGACTAAAAATACTATAGGAATTCAACTCAATACCATCAATAGGAATATAGCTAATTTAGAAGCTAAACTTAGTGGATTGCCTGAAGACCAACAGCAATATCTTAAAATACAACGAAAAATGGATATTAGTCAGGAATACTATAATTTATATTTAGCCAAACGTGGTGAAGCTGCCATAGTTAAGGCTGCAAATATTTCGGATATTACTGTTATTGACGAGGCTAAAGATATAGGCGGAGGATTGATTGGTCCAAACAAATCACTCAACTATATGATGGCTTTAATGGTAGGATTTTTCACCCCAATGCTAATTATATTTATTTTATTTTTATTAGACACTACCATTCACGGCTCCGACGAGGTCATTCAACTTTCTAAAATTCCTATTTTAGGATTAATAGGTAAATACATTTACAAAACTAATTTAGTGGTTTACGATAAACCTAAATCAGCTGTAGCAGAATCTTTTAGAGCGATTCGGTCGAGTTTACAATTTATTTTTAAGAATCAGAATATTACAGGTG
>JADFSQ010000291.1 GCA_022560715.1 Bacteroidota bacterium | reverse complement strand
ACAAAACCGTCTAAATCCATACTTGCACGACTTCTGCCGAGAGCTCGCATCGGGAATTGACCTACTTTATACTCTATTCCAGCTTCTTTTAATTCTTTTTCCATTTTACCAACTGAAGCTACTTCTGGCCAGGTATAAACAACGCCTGGAATTAAATTATAATCGATATGTGGTTTTTGTCCTGAAAGAAATTCGGCAACCAAAACACCTTCTTCTGATGCTTTATGAGCCAACATTGCTCCTTTAATAACATCGCCAATCGCATAAATATTGGATGCAGATGTTTGTAAATGGCTATTTACTTCAATCTCTCCTCTATCTGTAAGTTTTACTCCTGCTGCTTCAGTATTTAAGCCATCAGTATAAGGACGACGACCTACTGACACCAAACAATAATCGCCTTTAAATTCTACTTCTTCACCTTTTTTATTGTTTGCCTTTACAATGACTTCATCACCAACACGCTCCACAGATGTTACTTTGTGAGACACATTCATTTTGAATTTTGCCTTTTTAAAAACCTTATTTAATTCTTTAGATAGCGAAGCATCCATTGTTGGAATAATCCTGTCCATATATTCAATAACAGTAACTTCAGAGCCTAATCTTTTATAGACTTGACTCAATTCTAAACCTATAACGCCTCCACCAATAACAATAAGGTGTTTCGGGATTTCCTTTAACTTTAAAGCTTCAGTAGAAGTGATGATACGTTCTTTGTCTAACTTGATAAATGGCAAATTAGAAGGCTTGCTTCCTGTAGCAATAATGGTATTCTTGGCTTCTATTTCTTCTGAAGAATCGTCATTTTTTGTAATAATGATATGTGTTGCATCTTTAAAACTTCCTAAACCTTGATACACATCAATTTTATTCTTTTTCATTAAAAAATCGATTCCTCCGGTAGTAAGCTCAACTACATTATCTTTTCGAGCTATCATCTTTTCAAGATTCACTTTAATCTCTCCAGGGATTTCAATGCCGTGTTCTTCAAAATGTTTTATAGCATCTTCGTAGTGGTGAGAAGAATCTAAAAGCGCTTTACTTGGTATGCAACCTACGTTCAAACAAGTTCCTCCAAGCGTTGTATATTTTTCAATAATAGCGGTTTTCATGCCTAATTGTGCACAACGAATGGCTGCTACATAGCCTCCAGGACCTGAACCAATAATTGCTACATCGTAATAATTCATATAATTCTATTTTCAATTAAAAAGATTCCTACCCGATAGTTATCGGGATTCGTGGGAACTGAAGTGCAAAAATACAATTTTTGATTTATGATTTTTGATTTACGATTAATGAATTTTTTACTGCATACTGAACATTGAAAACTGCAAGCTATTTAAGACGGAAAAGCCAGCATTTCTCCCATTCCAACCGTAAACAACCAACAGCCGTAAACAGCATGTTCTACAGTTACCAAAATAGTGGATCGTGTTTTATTAAACGTAATTGCGAAAAGAATTCCGCCCAAAAAAGTGAGCAATAGTACTAAACTATTTCTAAAAAACATATGTGCCAAAGAAAACACTATGGCATTTACAAAAATAAATACGCTTCTGTTTTTAAACAACATTTCGTAGCGCTGAAAATAGAAAGTCCTATAAATGAGTTCCTGTGGATACACCGAAAAAAAGCTATAAACAAATAAAATGAAGAGCCAAAATTTCGGTTTATTGAGTAGCACATTGAACAACGCTTCCTTTTCAGTAAACCAAACATAAGACGTAGTAATTATAGCTATAACTATGAGTTTAAAGAATGTATGTTTCCAAAACTGTATCCAATTTAAGTTTTTCGACATTCTAAATTTACTTTTCTCAACTCTTAAAAGGACGAAGACAATATAGGCAAAGCCTAAAACTCCAATAGCCAGTTTTATCTCAATTAAAATATTCAAAGCTAGACTTATAGGAAATACAATAAATAAAAGGAAGAATTCAATCAGTTTATATTGAGTGCTTTTCATGTATTCTATATACTTATTTAATTTTTAAGGAAAACTATAGCCAAACTAAAAACTCCTCTTAGCGAGGAGTCTTTATAGTTAATACAACCTGTAGGCAGGTGCTTTAATACCTTGCATTCGTAGCGAAACTAATGCCTGACCTCTATGATGAATAATATGATCTTTAAGAAATTGAAAACCTTCAGCTTTTGTGAACTTTGGTTTTTCAGGATCAAAAAACACTTCAAAAGTTTCGTTTAAGCTTTCTGTATCCATACTATTTAATGTTGCAATCATATCATCAAAGGTTTTGTTTAAAAGCGTAATTACTTCTGCTTTAGATGCACCAACAGTTTTTTCCATTTCTGCAATAGCTTCTTGATCAGCAGAAGGCTGTTCCCCTTTAATAAATATGTTTAAAAGAAATTGGGATGATAAGCCAATATGAGCCATTTGCTCACCAAAACTTCTAACAGAATCTGTTGGCTTGAAAGTGTATTTATCTTCTGGCATAGCTTCAGCTATCTCCAAAGTATATGCTTTAGAAGATTCTAACATTTTACTAAAAGATTTGGTCAAACTGTCTTTTGCAGTAGTATTTTCAACATTAACGAAAGCATTAGTGCTTAACACAAATACACTAAAAACGAAATAAATAATAGATTTTTTCATAATTATATTGATTTTTAATTGGATTTAAAAATACCAAATTTATAGTACGTATATCAATAATTTGCTGATTAATGTCAAATGATAGTTGCCTAATTTTAATAACATTTATAATTTTTGTAACATTACAACATAAAAAAAATTAATAAAAATGCAAGACAACAAAAATATTTCTGAGCTTAAAGCAGATAATCAAAACATTATTGAAAACAAAGAACTTAATATTTGGGAAGCCTTAATTCCTGTAATTATTTTAATGTCTATGCTTGCATACAACATCTTTTTTGTGGAAGACCAAGAATGGTTTGGCACTTACACCAACCAAATTATTCTTTTAATAGGTGGTGGTATTGCTGCTATTGTTGGCTTTTTTAACAAAGTTCCGTTTAGGAGAATGCTAATCGAAATATGGGAGAACATCAGCAGTGTATTTGTACCTATAATGATATTGTTTTTAGTAGGTGCATTGGCAGGCACATGGTTAGTAAGTGGAGTGATTCCTGCAATCTTTCCAAAGAAACCAGACTCCTCAGGTACAACATCAACACTGCCGAAGCCTGCGTCGTAAAGATCTCTTGCTTGCTCAAATCTAGGGCTGTTGTATTTACTGTTTGGGTCGGTGATCTCTATTCCGAGTGTTGTTGCTGTGCGCCTAAACTCCTCAGGAACGTAAAGCTCATTAAAGCTATCTAGCTCCTGAGCAATAATACCCATGTTGCCTCCGGATTTTCGCAAAGCCATTGTTGTGTTCAGAAGGGCTTTACGGTGCTCTGTCTTCTGATCT
>JADFSQ010000290.1 GCA_022560715.1 Bacteroidota bacterium | reverse complement strand
TATTTTGAAGTGGTTTCAATACGTAATAGATTTTCTAACACATAATTTGGATTTAAATATACCGTTTTAAGCACCCCAAAAATTGGACAATAATCTAAAACTAAAAACACTAAAGGTCAATACAATGGTCAAAATTAGTTGATTTTACTCTTTTTTATGGGTTTGTGCACCTGTCCGACTTTGGCGGAACGATTACCGGTGTTGTAGCTAGTGCTTATTCTGTTTTTTTACGTTCCATTCTCAAACCTCTTTCTTTTAAAAAGTCATTTATATCAATGCATCTTACTCCATTTTTGATTGCTATTGCAGGAATTTTATTCGGCTTAATTTTGCTTTCGTTTGTAATTAAAACGTAATTGTGAGTTTTACAATAACCAAGTAAATAAGGGTCGGCTTCTTCCTTTCCTTGAGCTTGTTTTTTTGAATCTAAAAATCCTGTATTAAATTCTTCGTTAATAATTGGAATAGAAGCTGTAATCGAAGCAATATCTGTTTTGTGTACGAGATGTTTCTTCCATTTTTTATCCACTTTTTTAAAAAGTCTTCTTTACCCTCATAATTATTAATCTCATCTTCGACAAAATCAATTGTCCTAAAACATCCTGTTGGAATTAAATATTCGATTTCTTCCCAAATCGCTTTAAACACTGGATTGTCATACTTATAAGTGTATTCAAGCATTATCAAGGCACTTGTATCTACAACATAAATAGTTTCATTCTCGTAAAAATTTATTTCCATTTATCGAGAATTTAATAGTTCACGAGTTTTTGGAATATAAGAGAGTTTAATACCTAAAAAATCGGATAAGTCTTTAATGTCAATTCGGTTTTTATCATAAGCCGAAAAAGCAAGAAAAATATAATTCCTACCTTTCTCTTTTATAGTTTCTTTTGCAATATTTCTTCCTTCAGGATTCTTTGAACGACTAAAAGTTGGTTTATTCCAAATTAGATGTTTTTCGTTGTAATATTTAGTAGTTGTTAGGTTGTTAGTTAATAATGAGCGTAAAATTGCCAATGGTCCGACGTGGAAATAGCTTGATAATTCAATTAAGTCTTTTTTCGCCCAAATTTTATTTTCTTCTAATTGATATTTATTAACTAAATGATTGGAAAGTAAATCAATTGGAGGGATTAATATTTCTGCCGCAAATGCATTGCACCATTTTTCAATTTCACTAGTTGTATTAATTGATAAGTCACAAAGTCCTCCAGTATTTAATAAGATATGACCAACTTCGTGAAATAAAGTAAATATTTTAGAAGTAGCTTTTTCACCGCCTCTCTTAATTCCAATAATTGGTATTTCTTCATCTACAATTGAAAAACCTCTTAAATTATCTTGAGTTAAACTCATTTGAAAAATAGCAATGCCTAGAGATTCAACTTTTTCGATGTAAGCATCTAGAATATCATTAATGTTTTCTAGTTCTCTAACCTCGCTTAAGTTTAAGTCAAGTCTCATTTTTTGAGCAATTCTACTAATATCAGATTCTGGTGTTGCTGAGTACCTAAATTTTGGAATACTTATTCCAGCGTCAGTTTTGAGTTCAATCAGAGATTGAGTAAATGCTCTAGCTTTTCTGATGGCTAGGATTGTTTTTTCGTGGAAATTACCAAGCTCTTTTGAATCTAACGTTCTTCTATCTTTTGGTAATGGTTTTTCTTTAGGAGGTTCGTGCAAAAGCAAAACGGCTAAAGTTCTTTTGTAAGTTTTCGATAGTATTTTTAATTCATCCAAATCTGGATGTTTTTCTCCATTTTCAATTTGATTTAAACGACGTAGATTAATTCCAGTTTTTTCAACAACATAGTTTCTGCTTTGAGCAATAGAATCTCTAGCCCAAATCAAAACTTTATTATTTACTGGTATTTTATCTTTTTCTAACATTTAGTCAAATCTACAAATTTCGATTTAAACCGATTGGGTTTTTGTTCGTTAAGATAGATAGTTTACAAAAGTTAAAGATTAGACTTTACAATAAATTAGTTTCATTTTTTTAAATTTACAAATTGGCTATAATATTAGATTAAAGATTGTTTTAATTGTATTTAGCCATAGTTAAACGAAGATAGCCTTTTTAAATATTATAATCAATACGTAATGTTACGTATCACTTATCTAAAATAGCAATAATCCGTAAAGGTGCGCCACTACCATCTTTTATTTTCATTGGTAATGCGATAACTTTAAAATGGTTTGCAGGTAGTTTATCAAGATTTGTTAAGTTTTCAAAAACAGATATGTTTTGTGAAAGTAGTGTTACATGACTCTTAAAATATTGTGATTGTCCATAGTCAATACTTGGTGTATCAATACCTATGGCATGGATGTTTCTGTTGTTAACCAACCATTCGGCAGCATTAGGTGAAAGCCCTGGAAAATGTAACAATTTAACAGCTTCACTACCTCGTTTGTCAGTACCAAGATATGTTATTTTATCTGGATAAAATTGTGAATACCCTGTTTGCAATAACACAATACTGCCATCGGGAATTTTAGTGTTTTCTTTTTGTTCCCAATTTGTAAAATCTTCAATACTTATAAGATAATCAGGATTGTTTAATGCTCGTTCAGACACATCAATTTTTATAGCACTACCTACTAAATTTTCAAGAGGTATTTCATTCACAGATTGTCCGTTTTTAGAAAAATGAATTGGTGCATCAATATGTGTACCTCCATGTTCGGCACTTGCAAAATTATTAGCCGAATAAAAGTAACCTTTATCTGTGTCTCCATTAAAAACAGTATCTAATTTAAACTCTTTTGCTGTTACCCAATAAATGGATTCGCTAGAAAAGTCATGCGTTAAATCAATGATTTGACCTTGTAATAATTCATTTTGAACTACAACTGCTTTTGCTTCCGATTGGTGAGATTTGTTATTGCAGTTTGTTAGTAATAAAAGACTAAATAATATTTTGATGGTATTTGTTTTCATAATTGAATTAATAAGAGTGAAACGAATATAACTGATTTTAATCAGAAAAAGAATAACTAAACACAACAAAAGGACTTAACTAATATCAGCAAACTAATTATATATTATTAAAAAAGTTTCAAATCTTATTTGTAAATTTGTCCGCGTTTATAAGCGCAACATGACAAGTACAACTAAATACATTTTTGTTACAGGAGGAGTAACTTCATCACTCGGTAAAGGTATTATTGCAGCCTCTTTGGCAAAACTACTTCAAGCACAAGGCTATCGTGTAACGATTCAAAAATTAGACCCTTATATTAATGTAGATCCAGGAACATTAAATCCTTACGAACATGGCGAATGTTATGTTACTAATGATGGTGCCGAAACCGATTTAGATTTGGGTCATTACGAACGCTTTTTAAATGTACCTACCTCTCAAGCTAATAATGTTACCACCGGAAAAATTTACCAAAGAGTTATAGAAAAAGAACGT
>JADFSQ010000013.1 GCA_022560715.1 Bacteroidota bacterium | reverse complement strand
AATTTAAATCAGTTTAGAAAAGAAATTAAAGGAGACTTTGCTGCAAAAGTTACAAAGCTAAATAAACTCACCAAAGGATTACTAACAGAGTCATAATCATATTTAATATATAGGATTCTTCATTTTACTGTTAATTATTCATTAATCTTACGACTATTGTTCAAAAAACAGTTAATATTGGTTGAGTATGAATTTACTATTAGATAAAGAAATGAGTTTTAAAAAATATAATGTTCGATTAAAAGATACTATTAAAACGTTTACGAAACGATTATTTTATGCGTTGATTGATGAACAGCACGAAGACGAATTAAAATTTTTAAAGAATACCTTTTTGGAAATTACTAAAAAGCTTTCCATAGAAAAAGGAGAGACAATTTGGGAGATTTTTAAAAGTCAATTTATAGATATCAGAAAAAAGCTGGACCTTGATGCGATTGCAATAGAAAAAAATGATCCGGCAACAAAAAGTCTGGAAGAAGTATATTTAGCGAGCCCTGGATTTTATGCCATTGCCATTTACCGTTTAAGTCACAAATTGTATGAATTACAAATACCAATTTTACCAAGAATGATGAGTGAGCATGCACATGGTGTTACTGGAATCGATATTCATCCCGGAGCAACCATTGGAGACTCATTTTTTGTGGATCATGGAACAGGTATTGTGATTGGAGAAACTTCAATCATAAAAAACAATGTAAAAATATTTCAAGGCGTTACCTTGGGAGGTATTAAGGTTAAAAAAAGCATGTCATCTACTAAAAGGCATCCAACCATTGAAGACAATGTTACCATTTATGCAAATGCTACTATTTTAGGAGGCAATATTACTATTGGTGCAAACAGTACAATAGGAGCAAATGTTTGGATTACAAGGTCAGTTCCGGAAAATTCTCTGGTAACCTATCAAACTGAAATTAAAATTAGTACTAAAAAAAATGGAATTTAGTAAACGCATAACAGATCAAATTGGGAATACGCCTTTAATTGAAGTCACTAATATAATCCAAAATAAAAACGTTAGACTTTTTTTGAAATTAGAAGGGGATAATCCAGGTGGAAGCGTTAAAGACAGACCTGCTTTCAATATGATTAATGAAGCTTTAAAACGAGGCGATATAAAAAAAGGAAGTATTCTGGTAGAAGCCACAAGCGGAAACACAGGAATTGCTTTAGCATTTATTGCACAACTTTTAGGCTTAAAAATGATTTTGATAATGCCAGATAATTCTACAGTAGAACGTGTAAAAACGATGCGTGCTTTTGGTGCTGAAGTGATTTTAACATCTTCGGACAGAGGTATTGAAGCATCAAGAGATTTAGCGTTTGAGCTTAGAGACAAAAAAGGATATACCTTGTTAAATCAATTTGAAAACGATGACAATTGGAAAGCACATTACAAAACTACAGGGCCAGAAATTTGGAAAGACACGCATGGTAAAATAACTCATTTTGTTTCGGCTATGGGAACTACAGGTACAATAATGGGAGTTTCAACATATTTGAAAGAAAAAAACAAAAATATAATTATAGTTGGGGCGCAACCGGACGATGGTTCTAAAATTCCAGGTATAAGAAAATGGTCTCCAGAATATGTACCTAAATTCTTCGACAGATCAAAAGTAGATGAAATTATTGAAGTAAGCGAAGAAGAGGCTATAACAATGACACGCCGTTTGGCAAAAGAAGAAGGTGTTTTTGCTGGTATGAGTAGTGGTGGAGCAGTAGCAAGTGCTTTAAAATTAGCCGAGAAATTAGATCAAGGTGTTATTGTTACTATTATTTGCGATAGAGGAGATCGTTACTTGTCTTCTAACTTATTTGAATAAGAGTTATATTTCAACATTAAAATTGTGTAAACAAAAAATTAATCCCTTTATTTGCACACAAGTTCACAAACGTATTGATTGTTATCATGAAAGGCGGAGGGAAAAGACCCTATGAAACCTTAGCAACCCTTTTTCAGATATTTCTGGATTAAAAAGAAGGTGCTACATTCTTCTAATGTTTTATTAGACAGATAACCAAAGTAATTTTTCTTACTTTCCTGATGACATATTGATATAAATTATCAAACAATGTCAAAAATTTATCAAGCCATACAAAAACGTATTCTAATACTCGATGGAGCTATGGGAACCATGCTTCAGCAGTATAATTTTTCTGAAGAGGATTTCAGAGGAGATCGTTTTAAAGATTATCCTACCTCATTAAAAGGGAATAATGATTTGTTGTCGCTTACACAACCTAAAGCAATTGCAGAGATACACCGCAAATACTTTGAAGCTGGAGCCGATATTGTGGAAACCAATACCTTTTCTGGAACAACAATCGCTATGGCAGATTACAATATGGAAGATTTGGTGTATGAGCTAAATTACGAATCGGCTAAAATTGCAAAACAAGTAGCAAACGAATTCACTAAACAAAATCCAAACAAGCAACGTTTCGTGGCTGGAAGCATTGGACCTACAAATAAAACAGCAAGCCTCTCGCCAGATGTTAACAGACCTGAATATCGCGCAATTACTTTTGAAGAATTGCGGGTAGCGTACAAACAACAAGTAGAAGCATTAATTGATGGTGGTGTGGATGTGTTATTGGTTGAAACTATTTTCGATACACTTAATGCAAAAGCAGCTTTATTTGCTATTGAAGAAGTGAAAGAAGATAAACAAATAGACATTCCAATTATGGTATCAGGTACAATAACAGATGCCTCTGGAAGAACACTTTCAGGTCAAACAGTTGAAGCTTTTTTAGCTTCGATCTCACATATTCAATTATTAAGTGTAGGCTTTAATTGTGCACTTGGAGCAGAACAATTAAGACCATATTTGCAACGCTTATCTAACGAAACTGAGTTTTTTACATCTGCACATCCAAATGCTGGATTGCCAAATGCCTTTGGAGAATACGAGCAAACTCCAAAAGAAATGCAGAAATTAATTGAAGAATATCTTCAAGATGGCTTAATCAATATTATTGGAGGCTGTTGTGGTACAAATCCAGAACATATTAAAGCTATTGCAGATGTTGCTAAAAATTATGACCCAAGAAGAATCAGTATAAATGTATAATTCCTTCCCTTTTGAAGGGAAGGTGTCACAAAGTGACGGAAGGGTTAAAAAGAATAGAAGAAAAAGAATGAATTTAAATAATAAATATCTAACACTTTCAGGATTAGAACCCTTGGTAGTAACACCTGAAAGCAACTTTATTAATATAGGTGAACGTACAAATGTTACAGGTTCTCGCAAATTTTTACGTTTGATTAAAGAGGAGAAGTTTGCTGAAGCTATTGATGTAGCGAGACACCAAGTTGAAGGAGGAGCACAAATTTTAGATGTTAATATGGACGAAGGTATGCTTGACGGTGTTGAGGCTATGACTACTTTTTTAAATCTTATTGCTTCAGAACCTGATATTGCTCGAGTACCAATTATGATCGACAGTTCTAAATGGGAAATCATAGAAGCAGGTTTGCAAGTTGTTCAGGGCAAAAGTGTAGTTAATTCAATTAGTTTAAAAGGTGGCGAAACCGAATTTATACGTCAGGCAAAACTCGTAAAACGCTATGGTGCTGCTGTAATTGTTATGGCTTTTGACGAAGATGGACAAGCAGACACCTACCAAAGACGTATAGATATTTGTAAACGTTCGTATGATATTCTAGTGAATCAAGTTAGGTTTAAACCTCAGGATATTATTTTCGATCCCAATATTTTTCCTGTAGCTACAGGCATGGATGAACATCGTAAAAATGCTTTAGATTTTTTCAATGCAACGAAATGGATTAGAGAAAACCTGCCTTATGCCAATGTTTCAGGAGGTGTAAGTAACGTGTCTTTTTCGTTTAGAGGAAATAATACAGTTCGTGAGGCAATGCATTCAGCTTTCTTATACCATGCTATTCAAAATGGAATGAATCTCGGTATAGTTAATCCTGCAATGCTAGAAGTTTACGATGAGATACCAAAAGATTTATTAGACCGTGTAGAAGATGTATTATTCGACAGAAGAGATGATGCTACTGAACGTTTATTGGACATTGCTGAAACTCTAAAAGGACATAAAAAGGAACAGGAAACGACCATTCAGGAATGGCGAAATGAACCTTTACAAAATAGAATTACACATGCATTAGTAAAAGGAATTGACGCCTTTATTATTGAAGATGTTGAAGAAGCAAGATTAGCATCAAGCAGACCAATTGAAGTTATAGAAGAGAATTTAATGATTGGGATGAATGTTGTTGGAGACCTCTTCGGAAGCGGAAAAATGTTCTTACCACAAGTGGTAAAATCGGCACGAGTAATGAAAAAAGCAGTTGCTTATTTACAGCCTTTTATTGAAGCTGAAAAAGATGGGAAAGTAGAATATGCAGGACGTATTTTAATGGCAACAGTAAAAGGTGATGTGCATGATATTGGCAAAAATATAGTAAGTGTGGTTTTAGGCTGTAACAACTATGAAATTATTGATTTAGGAGTCATGGTTCCCTTAGAGAAAATTATTCAAGTGGCGAAAAAAGAACAGGTAGATATTATTGGTTTAAGTGGTTTGATTACACCTTCTTTAGATGAAATGGTTTACGTTTCAAAAGAAATGGAAAAACAAAATTTTAATATTCCGCTTATTGTTGGTGGTGCAACTACTTCCAGACTACATTCAGCAGTTAAAATTGCACCAAATTATAACCATACAGTTGTGCATGTAAACGATGCGTCGAGAGCTGTAACTGTGGTTGGTAATCTATTAAAAAAAGATAATAAGGTTTATAAAGAACAAATTAGAGATGAGTACGAAAAATTTAGAGAACAGTTTTTAAATCGATCCAAGAAAAAGGAATATATTTCTATTGAAGCTGCTCGAAAGAATAAATTTAAAATCGATTGGAATACTACTGAAATCGTGAAACCAAAGCAATTAGGTATTCAAATTATTCAAGATTTCGATATTAAAAAATTGGAAGATTATATTGATTGGTCACCTTTCTTTAGAAGTTGGGATTTACATGGTAAATATCCAAACATTTTAAAAGATGACGTTGTTGGCGAACAAGCCACAGAATTATTTGCTGATGCTCAAGTATTGCTGAAACGTATATTCAACGAAAAACTTCTTAAGGCAAAAGCCATCTTCGGATTATTTCCAGCAAATACAGTAAATGATGATGATATCGAAGTAATAATTAAAAAAAATTATCATGTTGAGCGCAGTCGAAGCATCTCAAATACTAAAGAACGAAAATGTAAAACAGTTAAGTTCTTAACCCTTCGTCAACAATCAAAGAAACGAGAAGGCGCACCCAATTTTGCATTGGCCGATTTTATTGCACCAAAGGAATCAGGGAAACAAGATTATATAGGTTGTTTTTGTGTATCAACCGGTTTTGGAACACAAAAATTGGCACAACAATTTGAAGCAGATAATGACGATTATAATTCAATAATGATAAAAGCCCTGTCAGATAGATTGGCAGAAGCCTTTGCCGAATATTTGCATAAAGAAGTGAGAACAAAACATTGGCATTATGCACAAAGCGAAAATCTTACAAACCAAGAATTAATAAAAGAGAGTTATAAAGGTATTCGTCCAGCACCAGGTTATCCTGCTTGTCCAGACCATTTAGAGAAAACTACAATTTGGAGTTTGTTAGATGTTGAAAAAAGTATTGGAGTTATACTTACAGAAAGTCTTGCGATGTGGCCAGCAGCAAGTGTAAGTGGTTATTATTTTGCAAATAAAGAAGCAAAATATTTTGGTCTTGGTAAAATAACCGAAGACCAGTTAATAGATTATAGTAAAAGGCGACACATAAATATAGATGAAGCCAGAAAATGGCTGAGTCCAAATTTAGCAGAAAAATAGTTGTCATTCCTGCGAAGGCAGGAATCCATATTTAAAACATGAAAGCAAAATAAAAAAGATTCCCACTTTCGTGGGAAATAAATATGAAAGTAACAGAACACATAAAAAAAGCAAACGGAAGAACACAATTCTCTTTCGAGATTTTACCACCTTTAAAAGGACAGCATATTCAGTCTATTTTTGATAATATAGATCCATTAATGGAGTTTAACCCACCTTTTATTGATGTTACTTATCACAGAGAAGAATATGTATTTAAAGAGCAGGAAAATGGTTTGTTGAAAAAGCAAGTGGTACGGAAACGACCAGGAACAGTTGGTATTTGTGCAGCGATTCAAAATAAATATAAAGTAGATGCCATTCCGCATATTTTATGTGGTGGATTTACAGTAGAAGACACCGAAAATCTCTTGATAGATCTTGATTTTTTAGGAATTCAGAATGTTATGGCACTACGAGGAGATGCAGTTAAAAGTGAAGCGTATTTTAAACCAGAGATTGATGGTCATTCGTATGCCTGCGATTTAGTATCTCAGATTGAAAACTTAAACAAAGGGATTTACCTAGATGAAGATTTACAAAATACGGCTTCTACCAATTTTTGTACTGGAGTTGCTGCATATCCTGAAAAACACATGGAAGCACCAAGTTTAGAAAGTGACATTCATTTTTTGAAGAAAAAAATAAAAAACGGAGCAACTTATATTGTCACGCAAATGTTTTTTGATAATCAAAAATATTTTGACTTTGTTGATAAATGTAGAAAAGCGGGAATTACAGTGCCAATCATTCCAGGATTAAAACCTATTGCCACAAAAAAACAACTCAATTTAATTCCGCATCGTTTTCATGTAGATTTACCCGAAGCATTAATTAAAGCCGTTGTTAAATGTAAAGACAATACACAAGTTCGTCAAGTAGGTGTTGAATGGTGTGTTCAACAATCAAAAGAACTAGAAAAAGCAGGAATTCCTGTGCTTCATTACTACTCTATGGGCAAAAGTGATAATATAAAAGCAATAGCTTCACAGATATTTTAAAAAAAGTATTAGAAGTGCTTCAAAGAGTAATTTTCTCACTAAACACTAAAGACATGTAATACTTTTAGGGATGATTCTTAACTTTTAATTATATAAAAGAAATAAACTTAACTTCTTTATATGTTTTAAAATAACTTTAGACACTTTCAACTTTAGTGCATTTTAAGTATTGAATATTTACTTATTCTTTTACTTTTGCTTCACAAGTATAATTAATGAAACGAGCATGTTAAATTTTTCTCACCAAAGGAAAATGTTTAATAGCGAACAGCATGTGACGATTAAAAAGCAATAGATATAAACACATGAAATTACGTTTAACCTACATTTTATGTTTATGTTTTAGTGTTGTTTTGTCACAAGAAAAACAAACGTCTTCATCATATATTGGTATTAATTATTTTAAAGGAAATATTGCCTTGCACAATAATGATATCCTTCATTTAATTAAAGGACATCCTGAAGGTTTTATTTTAAGCTGGAACGAAAAAACCTTTGGTTATAACGATTGGGAACAACGTTATAACTATCCCGATTATGGAGTGTCATTTACTTATCAAAATTTAAAAAACGATGTTTTAGGAAATAACTATGCCTTATATGCACACTATAATTTTTACTTTTTTAAGCGTAATCTAATGTTCCGAATTGGACAAGGTTTAGCATTTACAACAAACCCATACGACAAAATAAATAATCACAAAAACATTGCTTTTGGTTCTAAATTTATGAGTAGCACTTATCTAATGCTGAATTACAAAAAAGAGCGTATTATAGATAGGCTTGGTTTGCAAGCAGGATTGTCCTTAATACATTACTCTAATGCCAATGTTAAAGCACCAAATACGAGTATAAACTCGATTACTGTAAATGTTGGAGTCATTTATAATTTAGATGAAAATGAACCAGAGTTTGTAAAAACAGAATCAGCTAAAGAAAAATTCACACAATCCATTAAGTATAATTTTGTGTTTAGATCTGGCATCAACGAAAGTGATGTGATAGATAGTGGTCAGTTTCCATTTTATATTTTTTCTGTATATGCAGATAAAAGACTAAACCATAAAAGCGCTTTGCAGTTTGGCACTGATGTTTTTTTTTCAAATTTTTTAAAAGAATTTATAAAATTTAACGCTGTTGCATTTCCAGAACGAAATGAAGATGGTAAAGCCGATTATAAGCGTGTTGGTGTATTTGTTGGTCATGAATTGTTTGTTAATAAAATGTCTTTAGTCACTCAAGTTGGCTATTACGTGTATTTTCCCTATGATTTTGAAGGGAGAACGTATTTTAGAGTAGGATTAAAGCGTTATTTTGGAGATAAATGGTTTGGAGCATTAACCTTAAAAGCACATGGAGCCGCTGCTGAAGCAGTCGAATTAGGAATTGGAATTAGATTATGAGAAAAATAGTATTCATACTAACATTAACTCTTATTTTTACTTGCAACAGTGGAGACGCAGGAGATTGTTTTCAAACATCTGGAAGTATTATTCAACAAGAAATTACAGTTAATGTGTTTTCAAAAATTCTGGTAAATCGTGATGTTGAGCTCATCCTAAAAGAAGGTTTAGAATTTAAGATTATAATCGAAACTGGAAAAAATTTGCTAAATGATGTCGAGGTTTTAGTTGTTGGTAACGTATTACAATTAACCGATAATAATACTTGTAATTACGTTCGCAATTTTGGCATTACTAAAATATATGTTACAGCACCAAATATTACAGAAATAAGAAGCTCTACACAATATGATGTATCTTCGGATGGTATTCTAAACTACAATAGTTTGCATCTTATTTCAGAAGATTTTATTGCTCCAGATAGTTTTACCGTAGGCGATTTTAGTTTAGATGTAAATCTCACAACATTAAGAATTACTACCAATAACATTTCATCTTTTTATATTACTGGACAAACCGAAAATCTAAGAATTGGTTTTTTTGCTGGAGCAGGACGTTTTGAAGGCAGAGATTTAATTGCTCAACACGTTGATGTGTTTCATCGAGGAAGTAACGATATGATAGTAAATCCGCAACAATCCTTAACAGGCGAACTTCGTAGTACTGGAGATTTAATTTCAGCAAACCAACCTCCTATAGTTGATGTAGAACAATTTTATACAGGACAACTTATTTTTGATTAAAATAAGTCCAACAAATATTCTTTATTAGAGATTATGAAATATTTTGTACTAACATTTTGATTTGTAAAAATATTATTTACTTTAGCCACATAATAATGACAACAGTAACTTTTACATATTATAACTGGTTTTACTTCTTTTTTAGCAAAAGAAACGAGATGTTATAGGTGTAATTTATAAAACATAAATTAAAATATAAGTCTCGATATAAGTCGGGACTTTTTTTGTTAATAAAACTTATTTTGAAAAGCTTTTAGTGCATTCAAAATAATAGGTTGAATTAATCCTGATGAAAATCAGGATCTCAACATTTTCAGAAGAAGTATGATAAAATCTGTAGCAATACAAGGCGTAAAGGGTTCGTTCCATCATATCGTGTCGCAGCAATATTTTGACAACGGAATTACAGTAAAAGAATGTTTATCGTTCGATAATGCCATAGATAGTCTTTTAAATAAAGAAAGTGATGCTGTAATTATGGCAATTGAGAATTCTATAGTAGGCTCTATTATTCCAAATTATGCACTAATAGACACTCATAATCTGCACATTATTGGAGAACATTATTTAGATATTCAGCATCATTTAATGGCTTTACCTAATCAAAATATTACTGATATTAAAGAGGTCTATTCGCATCCAATGGCATTGTTGCAGTGTAAAGAATTTTTTAAAAGCCACCCTCATATTAAATTAATCGAAGATAAAGACACCGCCGAAGTTGCACAACGAATACAAGAACATCAGCTTAAAAGCATTGCCGCAATAGCAAGTAAATTAGCTGCCGAAATTTTTCAACTCGATATTCTATCAGAAAGTATTCAAACCATAAAACACAACGAAACACGATTTGTTATTGTAAAACGGAAAAATTCTGAAATACCAGAGAATGAAATTAATAAAGCGTCTTTGAAGTTTGAATTGTCGTCAAAACGAGGAAGCTTGGCTACAATACTTAATGTGATGAGCGATTGTAAATTGAACCTCACAAAAATTCAGTCTTTACCAAAAATTGACACACCTTGGTTTTATGCGTTTTTTGTAGATGTTACTTTTGAAAGGTATGATGATTTTAAAAAAGCAAAGTCAATTATAGAAATTATGGCTCAAGATTTTAAAGTGTTGGGCGAATATAAAAATGCAAAAATATGATTGAGCCAGCAAACAGATTACAATCGGTTGAAGAGTATTACTTTTCAAAAAAGTTGCGGGAAGTCAATTTGCTTAAGGCAAGTGGTTTGCCTATTATTAATTTAGGAATTGGAAGCCCGGATTTGCAGCCACCGCAAAAGGTTATTACTGCATTAACAGATAGTCTAACCTATCCAGATGCCCACAAATACCAAAGTTATCAAGGTTTACCTGAGCTTCGTGAAGCAATGGCTTCGTTTTATCGGGAGCAGTATAATGTGGCTTTAAGTCCTAAAACCGAAATATTACCATTAATGGGAAGCAAGGAAGGGATTATGCATATTTCTATGGCATATTTAAATGAAGGCGACGAAGTGCTTATTCCTAATCCAGGTTATCCAACATACGAGTCGGTAACAAAATTACTTGGTGCAAAACCTGTATTTTACGATTTAACACAAGAGAATAACTGGTTTCCAGATATTTTAGCTTTAGAAAAGTCAGATTTAAGTAAAGTAAAATTAATGTGGATAAATTATCCACACATGCCAACAGGAGCCAAAGCAACTTATAAGCTATATGAAGAGTTGGTTTCTTTTGCCAGACGAAATAATATTTTAATAGTTAATGATAATCCATATAGTTTTATATTAAACGACGCGCCAAAAAGTATTCTGGCTGTTCAAGGCGCAAAAGAAGTTTGTTTAGAGTTAAACTCATTAAGCAAAACTTTTAATATGGCTGGCTGGAGAGTAGGTATGGTGTTAGGAGATGAAACCTATATTAACAACATTCTAAAGGTTAAGAGCAATATGGATTCAGGAATGTTTTATGGCATTCAAAAAGGAGCTATTGAAGCGTTAAAATGTTCCGAAATGTGGTATATAAGTTTAAATAGTGTTTATGAACAACGACGAGAGTTAATCTGGAAGTTAGCTAAAGTATTGAATTGTACGTTCGATAAAAATGCTTCCGGGCTCTTTGTTTGGGCAAAATTACCTGCTTTGGTTAAGGCTGAAGAGTTTGTAGATATTGTACTTAAAAACCATCATTTATTTATAGCACCTGGGACAATTTTTGGTAGTAATGGTGAAGGTTATATACGGCTTTCCTTATGTGAATCAGTCGAAGATATTGAAGAAGCAATAGCTAGAGTAAAATGAGTTGGCTGTCTCGTCCCGATAGCTATTGGGATTAGTTTGCAGTCAACAGAAAAATAAATATTAAATAGTAAGAATTAAAATTTCTCTCCTTTTGGGAGAGATGTCACAAAGTAACAGAGTGGGCGGCATGAAAAACATTTACATCATAGGGATTGGATTAATTGGCGGAAGTTTGGCTTTAAATATAAAAAAACTGAATCCCGACGCGGTTATTTATGGAATCGATAACAACGCAGAACATTTAGAAGAGGCACTTTCTCTTAATATTATTGATGCAAAGGCAAAAATTGATAATATTGTAAATGCCGATTTAGTAGTGTTATCAATTCCTGTGGACAGTTCTGTAATCGAATTGCCTAAAATATTGGATAACATATCGGACGATACTTTAGTAATAGATGTTGGATCAACAAAAACAGATATTTGTAATGTAGTAGCAAACCATCCAAAGCGCAGAAATTTTCTGGCAACACATCCTATTTCCGGAACAGAGTTTTCAGGACCAAAAGCAGCGTTTTTGGAGTTGTTTCAAAACAAAACAAATATTATATGTGAAGTAGAAAAAACAGCATTCAAACTTCAGCAAAAAGCAATCGAATTATTTGTAAATATTGGTATGCGTATTCGATATATGAATCCAGAAGCTCATGATAAGCATATTGCATACATGTCGCATTTGTCTCATATTAGCTCATTTATGTTAGGAAAAACTGTGATAGATAAAGAGAAAAACGAACGCGATATTTTTGATATGGCTGGCAGTGGATTTGAATCTACAGTAAGATTGGCTAAGAGTTCTCCCGAAATGTGGACACCAATCTTTAAACAAAATAAGACCAATGTAATAGAAACATTAGAAGATTATATTAAAAATCTCACACAATTTAAAGAGTTGATACAGCGAGACGATTTTGATGCTGTTTTTAAAGAAATGAAAAACACCAACCACATAAAACAAATATTAAAAGGAATAAATTAAATTAAAATCCCAAAAAGTAAAATCCCAAATTCCAATTGGAAATGCAAATTTGGAGTTTTATAAAAGGAATACAATAAAAAAAATGAGATTTCCGTTTTCACGGAAATGAAAAATGAATTTTCAATGGAAAATAAGAAAGAGTTAGGAAAATGGTTAGATAATTTCGGGTTAGATCATCCATTAGTTATAGCAGGGCCATGCAGTGCAGAAACCGAAGAACAGGTATTAAAAATCGCACACCAATTAAAAGATAGCGATGCAACTGTTTTACGTGCAGGAATTTGGAAACCAAGAACACGTCCAGGAAATTTTGAAGGCGTAGGTGCTTTAGGTTTAAAATGGCTGCAAAAAGCAAAAGAAGAAACCGGAATGCTAATTACTACCGAAGTTGCCAATGCCAACCATGTAGATTTAGCCTTAAAACACGATATTGATATATTTTGGATTGGTGCTCGAACCACTGTAAGTCCTTTTATTATTCAGGAAATAGCTGATGCTTTAAGAGGAACAGATAAACCAGTATTAATTAAAAATCCTGTAAACCCAGATTTGTCTTTGTGGTTGGGAGCTGTTGAACGTTTCCATACTGCTGATGTAAAAAATCTTGGTGTAATACATCGCGGATTTTCAACTTATGAGAAAACAAGATATCGTAATAATCCGGAATGGCAAATAGCAATCGATTTACAAAACCGTTTTCCGGATTTACCACTTCTTTTAGATCCTTCGCATATTGCAGGACGACGCGATATTATTTTCGATTTGTGCCAAACAGCACTCGATTTAAATTACGATGGTTTTATGGTAGAAACACACCACGACCCAGATAATGCCTGGAGTGATGCGGCACAACAAATTACTCCAGCGACATTAATCCAGTTTATGGAAGATTTAAAGATTAGAAAAGAAACCTCTAAAGAAGCAGAATACAATAACCTAATAAATACCTTGCGTACACAAATTGACGTTATTGACCATCAGCTTATTGAAGTTTTGGGTAAGCGAATGAAAGTTTCAGACGGAATAGGAACACTTAAAAAAGCAAATAATGTTGCTGTGCTTCAATCTAAACGATGGAATGAAATATTAGGTAAAATGATTTTAGAAGGAGAAGAAAATAATTTAAGCGAAGAGTTTATACTTCGAATGTTTAAGGCTATTCATCAGGAATCTATTAATCATCAGGAAAAGATATTTAGACAATAAAAAAAGTCTCGCCATTGGCGAGACTTTTTAGTTTTTCAAGAGCATCAGTTAATTGTTTCTTTTAAAAATATATCTAGTAATAAAAATACCGTGTCCATCACCTTTTCCACTATCGCTTTCAACAGCACTAGTTACAAAAGCCAGTTCCCAGCCTTCTTCAATCATTGTGTTTATTTTTGACGTAATAAGCGCATCGTTAGCTGCTATATTCTGGAAACGAATTCCAGCTATATTGTAAAAATTTAAAAGTTTGGTTTCTTCAAAATTCTTAACCCGTATGTCGCTTCTTTTAGATTTATTTCTTTTATTGGTTTCTTTATCATCAGTTCTGTTAGAAGTATATTCTTTGTAATCTTTATCTTCAAGAGCCGAAACGATTCTTGATCTACCTAATCCATTTGGCACAATAGATTCTATACTTGTAATGACTTTGTATTCTACTTGCGCATTAACATCGATAAATGAAACGATTATTAAAGCAATAACTAATGATAGATTTTTCATGTTGTTGAAATTTTCAAAAATTAAGTGGCTAATATACGTATTTTTCAAGTTTAAAAATTGTTATTTTGTTTATAGGTTCAAATTTAATGACAGGATTAGTTTTTAAATCTACAGGAAGTTGGTACACTGTTAAAACACTTAATGGTAAGGTTTACCAATGCCGAATAAAAGGAAAATTTAGAATCAAAGGTATTAAAAGTACCAATCCTATTGCAGTCGGAGATTATGTAGAATTCGAATTAGAAACAAAGAACAATACGGTTACAGGAGTTATTAACAATATAAGAGAGCGTAAAAATTATATTGTGAGAAAATCTGTAAATCTTTCTAAACAAATACATATTATTGCTGCTAATATTGATCAGGTATTCCTTTTAATAACTATTAATAACCCAACAACATATACCAGTTTTATAGACCGGTTTTTAGTAACAGCCGAAGCATATTCGGTAAAAACGATACTGCTTTTTAATAAACAGGACACTTATGATAAAGAGACTTTATTAGAAGTAAAACAGTTAGTTGACTTATATAAAAAAATAGGGTATCAATGTATTGTCATTTCTGCTAAAACAGGAACTAATATAGATACCGTAAGAAAATTAATGAATAATACTGTTAGTATGTTTGCAGGAAATTCAGGTGTTGGTAAATCCACTTTAATAAATGCAATAGAGCCTGGTTTAGATTTAAAAACCAAAGAAATATCATCGCAACATTTGCAAGGAAAACACACCACGACGTTTGCCGAAATGTTCGAGTTAAGTTTCGATGCTAAAATTATAGATACACCTGGAATAAAAGGATTTGGCATTGTAGATATGGATAAAGAGGAAGTTGGTGATTATTTCCCGGAATTTTTTAAATTAAAGCAGAATTGTAAGTTTAATAATTGCTTACATATTAAAGAACCAAATTGTGGAGTAAAAGACGCATTAGAAAATGATGCCATTGCTTATTCACGCTATAAAAGTTATTTGCAAATTTTGGAAGGCGAAGACGAGCAATATAGAACTGATATCTGGGAAAGTCAGTAAACAGTTTTCAGCTTCAGTATGCAGTTTAATTTAAATAAATGTGTAATTAATATTCCCTTTCTTTTGGAGAGGATTTGGAGGAAGTATGAAAGCCGTAATACAAAGAGTTAGTAAAGCAAGTGTTACCATTGAAGATGAAAAAGTAGCATCAATCACAAATGGACTTTTAATTCTGTTGGGCATTATAAATGAAGATTCTCAAGACGACATTAATTGGCTTACAAAGAAGATAGTTAATCTTCGCATTTTTGAAGATGACGATGGCGTAATGAATACTTCAATTTTAGATGTTGGTGGTGAGGCTATTGTAGTCAGTCAGTTTACACTCCATGCGAACACTAAAAAAGGAAACAGACCAAGTTATATAAAAGCCGCCAAGCCAGATATAGCTATTCCTCTTTATGAAAGTTTTGTAAAGCAATTAGAAACAGATTTAGATAAAAAAGTACAAACAGGACAATTTGGAGCAGATATGAAAGTAGAGTTGCTAAATGATGGACCTGTAACGATAATTATAGATACTAAAAATAAGGAGTAAATGAACATAAAAAACGCACAACAAGCCGTTGATGCTTGGATAAAAGAACATGGCATTCGGTATTTTAACGAACTCACTAATATGGCGCAACTTACCGAAGAAGTTGGCGAAGTTGCTCGTATTATTGCAAGGCGATATGGCGAGCAAAGTGAAAAAGAAAGTGATAAAGAT
>JADFSQ010000289.1 GCA_022560715.1 Bacteroidota bacterium | reverse complement strand
TGATAAAATAATTCCAAGGTTAGCACTTGATTTTAATACTAGACTTGATTGTAATGACTCTATTTTTCCGAGTCCCCCGCTAATTTTAATACTTTCTGTTCCTCCGTCCGCACTAGTTATAATATCAAAAGTTGTTGAAGAAGCAATAAGACCTCCTTGATCTAAACTAAAACCATCAACCGTATCAGCATTCAAGTTTGTAACCTTAGTCGTACTCGCAACAACAAACGGAGCTGTACCAGTAGCCACATCAGAAGTAAAAGTTTCCGCTGTAATCTTAAAACTACCAACAACCCAAGTACCAGTCAAAGCCCTAGAACCACTAGCCAACAAATATTGGGTGTGATCATAATCAGACAAACCAGTTAAAGCGCCATGATCCGTAACACCAGCACTACTAAGTTTACCAAACGGAATAAATAATTGTCTCACTCTATCACCTCAGTAACACGCAAATCCGCAGTACCTGAGGCGACAATAAAAAATATATTCACATCTTCACTAGCAGCAATAATAAAACCCGTATCATTAACAAGAACCATACCAGTACTAGTAGTAACAGTAGAATCACCAAAAAACATTAGCTTAGTAGAATTATTGAAAACAAGCAAACCACGTCTACCCACAGCAGCAGGACCAATAGGAAACTTAGTAGCAGTATCCGTAACAGTAAAACCAAGTTGGCTCAAATCAGAATTAAATGGAAAAACAATATCTCTAATACCCATTATACCACCCGAATAAACGTGTGGCTATTAGCTATTTCTTTCCACGACGGTTCATTTCTTTTATTTGAAGATAAATACTGTACAAGTTTGCCAATAAAATTATCGAATTGCTGAAACGATTTATTATTCAAGTAGCTTTGTGCTCTCCATTTCCAGATATGCTCTCCAAAAAGAACAGCTTCTCTCCTATTATTGTTTTCAAAAGTCACCAATAATGGTTGTTGCTCAATAGTATCGTTAAATACACGTTTGTACAGTATGGTTTCAACAGGTATATTAAATGTAACGCTTCCAAATTCAGATTGCAATGGAGGAAAGGAATTAAAATCTAAATCATCAATTATAAATGTATTATAATTTGTATTTAAAGTAGGTTGAAAGTCTTCAGTTTGCAACGTAATTTCTTGAGAATAATTAGTTTGAATTCCATTTAAAAAAGACCATTGTGTTTGTGTTCCCGTTATTACAAAGGTATTTCCCCCTGCTTTTTTAATAGCTTCAAAAACGGCTTTAAATTTAGAGTTTGGCTGATAGAGAATAGCTAATTGAAAATCGTCCTGTCTTTCTAAATACTCTTTGGGCTTTAAAATTGAAACACTTCGTTGCTCATTACTTTCGATGGTTTTTTTTAAGGCTCCTAAATCCGGATGAATAATATCGCTAACAATAGCAACATTTGTTTTCTCATCTATAATTTCTACAGCAAATGGCTTTGTATTATTTACTTTATTTTGTTCTGTTTCCAAAGGAACAATAACAGCGTTGTACACATTAACTCCTACTCTATTTGCAGGAAGTGTTAGATTTACAACGTGAGAGTTTTCCGTTTTTGAAAAACTTAAATTTTTTCTGAATATTATTGAATTTCCTGATGTGATTATTAATTGAGAATTTACAGTTTCTAAACCACTATATACCGTAATGATCTCTACCGGAAATTTGTTTTTTAAATAGGCATATTTATTAACGTTTAACTGCTGAATTTTTAAATCGGAATGAGTTATTGTATCACCAAGAATTATTGGAAATATAGGCTGTTTATAATGTAGTGATTCAAATTCATAATCCTTGCCATAGGTCTGATTGCCATCAGTAATTAATACTATTGGAGCAATAGTATTTTTATATATTTGAGATAGATTACCAAAAACGATTGCTATATTACTTTGAGTTTCATCAAAATTTAATGAATCTAAAGGATTTAAATCGTTCCCAAATTTGTAATACTCTATATTGAAGTTTTCATTTAAAGACTTGTCTCGTTTTAAATTATCGAGTAACTGTTCAATATTTTCAGTTTGCTTTAAATGTTTTATAGACTCCGAATTATCTATTACAACTATAAGATTAGGTTTTTCGTTATAGACTTTAGTTTGTTCAAATTTTGGATTAATAAGCAATAACAAAACAGAAAATATTGTAATAAACCTTAACAAAGCAAACAATATATTTAAGTTACTTTTTTTAGATTTATATAAATATTGAAACAGCGCTAATAAAAGCGCTGTAATAACAGCGAGAATGATATAAATAAGTGTTATAGAACTCATTATAATGATTGACGATTTTAGATTTTAGATTTTAGATTTACGATTTAAATACATAAGAATGATTTTAGTTAACTGATAATCTTTTCACAGATTATGAAACGAGCATGTTAAAATTTTTATCACCAAAGGAAAATGATTAATAGCGAACCTGCCTGCGGCAGGCAGGCAGCATGTGACCTATAAAAACAATAAACTTAAACACATGAAAAATAGAATTAAAATATATGACAATGAAAAGCAAATAATTAATAAAGCTAACTCTTTAAACTGTCTGCGACCTTTTGATTTGTAAAGAAAAACTATCTTAATTCAACAATCAAAAATCGTAAATCGCATATCAAAAATCACGTTAGCATTCCCCCATCAACATTAAGTGTTTGTCCTGTAATATATGCCGACATATCGCTTGCGAGAAACACACAGGCATTTGCTATATCTTCCGGAGTACCACCACGTCTTAAAGGAATTGCTTTTCGCCAAGCATCTACTGTTGCTTCATCTAATTTTGCTGTCATTTCAGTTTCAATAAATCCTGGAGCAATCACGTTGCTTCTGATATTTCTTGAACCGAGTTCTAAAGCCACCGATTTAGAAAACCCAATAATTCCAGCCTTTGATGCTGCATAATTAGTTTGTCCGGCATTTCCTTTTAAACCAACAACCGAACTCATATTTATAATAGAGCCTTTGCGTTGTTTCATCATTGGTCTAATTACAGCTTTAGTAAGGTTAAATACTGATTTTAAATTGACTTCTATTACTTTATCGAAATCTTCTTCACTAATCCGCATTAAAAGATTGTCTTTTGTAATCCCTGCGTTATTGACAAGAATATCGATACTTCCAAATTCTTTTAAAACTTCGACCGCTAATTCTTGTGCCTGATTAAAATCGGCTGCATTACTTTGGTAACCTTTAGCTTTTACACCCAAAGCGTTTAATTCTTTTTCTAATTCTTGAGCAGCTTCAACCGATGAGCTATAAGTAAATGCGACGTTTGCGCCTTGAGCGGCAAATACTTGTGCTATACCTTTGCCAATTCCTCGAGTTGCTCCTGTAATTATTGCTGTTTTACCTTCTAATAATTTCATTTAAATAGTTTTTTTAGCTACGAATACACGAATGATTTTATATTCGTAAGTTATAAAAATTTGTTGCTGTTATTTAGTTCAAA
>JADFSQ010000012.1 GCA_022560715.1 Bacteroidota bacterium | reverse complement strand
GTGAAAAAGCAACTCAATTAGGCGCAAAAGTTGTTACTATGTCTGATTCTTCAGGATATATATATGATGATGAAGGTATTGATGCAGAAAAATTATCAGTTATTATGGAGATTAAAAATGTAAAACGTGGAAGAATAAACGAATATCTTGAAAAATATCCAAACGTCAAATTTTTTGCTGGCAAAGCTCCTTGGGAAGTTAAATGCGATATAGCGTTACCTTGTGCAACTCAAAATGAGTTAAATGGAGACGATGCAAAAATATTATTAGCAAATGGATGTAAAGTGATTAGCGAAGGCGCAAATATGCCATCTACACCTGAAGCAGTTCATGTTTTTCAAGCAGCTAAAATTTTATTTGCTCCAGGAAAAGCTTCAAACGCAGGAGGTGTTGCTACATCTGGATTAGAAATGTCTCAAAATTCTTTACGAATTAACTGGACACGTGAAGAAGTAGATGATAAACTCAAGAAAATAATGTCTGATATTCATGATGTATGCATCAAGTATGGGGAACAAGAAGATGGATATGTAGATTATGTTAAAGGCGCAAACATAGCAGGATTTGTAAAAATAGCAGATGCAATGCTAGCTCAAGGTGTAGTTTAAAAAAGTTTTTTAATAAATTATTGCAAAGCTTTCAGAATTTATTTTGGAAGCTTTTTTATTTAACGTATATGATTTTTGAGCAATTGTCGTTAGTAATAAATATATTTGAACGCAGAAAGGTTATATGAAAATAATAATAATAATTGTTTTAGTGTTTTGCACGTTTTTTAGTAATGCGCAAGATTTTTCCGCATTATGGGAAGGTCATTTTTCGTATTTGAATATTAAAGACGTAGTGCAAGGCAATAATAAAGTGTATGCAGCTTCCGAAAATGCACTATTTACGTATGATTTAGAAACTTTGCAGTTAAATAAAATTTCTACAATTAATGGGCTGTCGGGAGAGTTTATTTCTACAATTCATTATAGTGAAGTATTTGGACAGCTAATAATTGGATATGAAAATGGATTAATAGAAATTGTTTTAGAACAAAGTGATGATATTCTTTCAGTTGTAGATATTTTGGAAAAACAAACCATTCCGCCAGATGGTAAGCGGATTAATCATTTTAATGAATATAATGGGCTCGTTTATATTTCAACCGATTATGGAATTTCGGTTTATGATTTAGAACGATTAGAGTTTGGAGATACTTATTTTATTGGAAATGGCGGCACACAAATAATTGTAAGCCAAACTGCAATTCATCAAGATAATATTTATGCTGCTTGTTTAAATAGTAGTGGAATACGAACTACTTTAGTTAATAGTCCAAATTTAATAGATTATCAAGAATGGACACAAATTATAGGTGGAAATTTTTTAGGCATCGAAGCTTTAGAAGATAAGCTATACACAACAAGGCTTAACAATAGAATTTACGAAATAAATAACAATATACTTAATGAATTATTCACGTATAGCAGCAGACCATTAGATTTAAAATCTTCTAATAGCAACCTTGTTGTTACTACAAAAAATAATGTTTTTGTTTACGACAGCAATTTCAATCTGTTAGCCAGCCCTTCAGTTATTCAAGATTTTGATACGGAGTTTACAGCTTCAGTAACTACAAATGAAGGAATTTATATTGGTACAAAAGATTTTGGAGTATTAAGAACAACAATCGAAAATTCTTCAGAGTTTATTGAAATTCATCCTGATGGTCCTTTAAGAAATAACACCTTTTCTGTACAAGCAGGAATTAATAATGTTTGGGTTACTTATGGAGATTATGATGTTTTCTATAACCCATATCCTTTAAACAGCAGAGGATTTAGCCATTTAAATAACGGTGAATGGATTAATACGCCCTTCGAGGACATTTTTGGAGCAATATCTTTAAACGCGATTTCGATAAATCCATTTAATGAAAATCAAGTATTTATAAGCTCATTTTTTAGTGGTTTGCTAGAAATTAATGAAGACATTCCTACAATTTTGTACAACCTTTCAAATAGTGGATTAGAATCGTTAATTCTTCCATCTAACCCAAGTTATATTGACATTAGAGTCTCTGGTACTGCGTTTGATCGCGATGGATTATTATGGACTATTACTTCAAGAATCGATAAACCATTAAAATTGTATAATCCCTCTTCAAATCAATGGCAAAGTTTTGATTTTACATCTATAATTCCAAGTGGGTTAGATGATAATTTAGGATTTAGTGATATTGTTATTGACGGAAATGGCACTAAATGGATTGGAGGATATAATTTTGGAGTTATAGGATTTAATGAAAATGAAGGAAATTTAAAAAGCATTTTTAATGAAGATCAGGCTAATTTGCCATCTCCTATTGTAAGAGCATTAGCATTAGATAATAGAAATCAACTTTGGATTGGAACGATAAAAGGCTTAAGAGTATTGTATAATACGTCTAATTTTTTCACAGATGATATTATAAGAGCAGAAGCTATAATAATTTTAGAAGATGGCATTCCAAAAGAGCTTCTGGAACAACAATTTATATCAGATATTAAAGTAGATGGATCAAACAATAAATGGATAGCAACGATTGGTGCAGGATTATTTTATTTTTCTTCAAATGGTCAAGAAACCATCTATCATTTTACTAAAGATAATTCGCCATTGCCTTCAAACAATATAAATGATGTTTCTATCGATAATGAAAATGGCTTGGTATATATTGCCACAGGTAGAGGACTGATATCATTTAGTTCCGGAAGCTCTTTACCACAAGAAAATTTGTCCGACGCTTTTATTTACCCAAATCCTGTTCGTCCTAATTTTAATATTGTTGAAGATAAAGTTAAAATAAAGGATTTAAGCGAAAACGTAAATATTAAAATTACAGATATTGAAGGAAATCTGGTTGCAGAAGCTGAATCCAAAAGAAATTTAAGACATAGAGGCTATAATTTAGAAATTGATGGAGGAACTGCCTATTGGAATGGGAAAAACCTTGCCAATAATACAGTTGCATCTGGTGTGTATCTTGTAATGCTATCCGATTTAGATACTTTCGAAACCAGGATTTTAAAATTGATGATTGTTAGATAATGCTAGTTTCCACAAAAGCAATAGTTCTTTCTAAATTTAAGTATAAAGACTACGATTTAATAGTTAAATGTTATACCGAAAAATTTGGAGTTAAAACGTATTTGTTAAAACGTATATTAAAAACCAAAAAAGGAAAATTTAAACCTGCTTACTTTCAGTTATTAACTATTCTAGAATTACAAGCCGAACATAAAGACAACCGCTCGTTACAATATTTAAAAGATATAAAACTACAATACAATTATAAAACACTACATACAAATGTTGTAAAGAGCGCGATTGTAATGTTTCTTTCCGAAATTTTATCTAATATTTTAAAAGAAGAAGAAGAAAATCTATCACTTTACAGTTTTATAGAGACTTCGCTAATTTGGTTTGATGAAAATGAAACCAACACAAATTTTCATTTAATATTCTTGATAAAGCTCACAAAATATCTTGGGTTTTATCCGGATACTACTATAAAAGAAACCAACTTTTTTAATTTAGAAGAAGGAAGATTTCAGCATAACAAAACGAATTTATACTGCATTTCCGGAAACAATTTGGTCTTCTTAAAAGAACTGTTGGGCATAAAATTTGATGTATATAATAATCTCGATATCAATTCTAACCAAAAGCGAGAACTTTTAGATATGATTTTGCTCTATTTTAAGCTACATTTGGACGGTTTTAAAACACCAAAATCGTTAACTGTTTTAAACCAAGTTTTTAACTAATAATGAGGCACAATTTTCTTTTATTTTTATGCTTGGCTTTTTTTGTTACCCAAGCACAAGAAGTTACAATTTTAGACCAAACTTCACATGAGCCAATTGTTGGAGTTGTTGTTTATAACAGTTCCAAAACTAAAAATCTAATTTCTAATTTTGAAGGTAAAGTTTCTCTAGACGTTTTTAACACTAACGAAAAAATTATATTTCAGCATATTTCTCATGTTAAATTAACTTACTTAAAGTCAGAAATACCTCATATTGTTTATTTAATAATGAAGGCGCAAGATTTAGACGAAATAGTTATTTCTGCATCAAAATTCGAGCAAAGTAAAAGAGAAGTTCCTAAAAAAATCATCAGTATTAAAGCCAGAGATATTTTATTTGCAAATCCTCAAACCAGCGCAGATTTATTAGAAAATAGTGGTCTAGTATTTATTCAAAAAAGTCAATTAGGAGGAGGAAGTCCATTAATACGAGGTTTTTCAACCAATCGATTATTAATATCAGTTGATGGAGTACGAATGAATAATGCCATTTTTAGAGGTGGTAATGTTCAGAATATAATTTCTATCGATCCGTTTTCAATTCAAAACACAGAAATAATTCTTGGTGCAGATTCTGTAATTTACGGAAGTGATGCAATAGGAGGTGTTATAAATTTTTATACACAAAACCCAAAATTATCTCTAACTGACACCTCACTTTTTAAAGGGAATGCCATTATAAGATATTCAAGTGCAAGTAATGAAAAAACAGGGCATATTGACTTTAATTTAGGATATAAAAAATGGGCTTTTTTAACAAGTGTCAGCTTCACAGATTTTGACGATTTACAAATGGGGAAGTTTGGTCCAGACGATTATTTAAGACCAGAATATGTTGTTACTACAAATGGCCAAGATAATATTGTTCAAAATAAGAATCCCAGAATTCAGCATTTTACAGGATACAATCAAATAAATTTTTTACAAAAAGTGCAGTACAAGGTTGACGAAACTTTGCATTTTGATTTTGGGTTGCATTATTCTACAACCTCCGATTATCCGCGATACGATAGACTTATTCGCTATGAAGGTGACGAATTAAAATATGCAGAATGGTTTTATGGACCACAACGTTGGTTTTTAGGGAATTTTCAAATAACGAAGTTAAGTAGCAATTCTAATTTGTACGATAAGATAAAAGCAACTGTGGCATACCAAAATTTTCAAGAAAGCAGAATAGATAGGAATCTAAATTCTGAAATAAGACGAACACGAAAAGAAAATGTTGATGCGATTTCTGCTAATTTTGATTTTGAAAAAAACCTTTCAGAAACCACTAAATTGTTTTATGGTGTTGAATATATTTATAATAGTGTAGGATCTCAAGGCAAACAAGAGAACATTCCCAACAATATAACGCAACCAATTGCTTCGAGATATCCTAACGGTTCGACGTGGCAATCTTTAGCTGCTTATATAAATTACAAATTTAAACCAAATAAAAAATTCACATTTCAAACAGGAGTAAGGTATAATGCCATTTTTATAAAGGCAGATTTAAGCGAGAATAATACCTTTTTCAACCTTCCTTTTAATGATGCTGATATTAAAACAGGAGCTTTAACCGGAACTGCTGGAATTAGCTGGATTCCAAATGAAACCTTACAATGGAAATTAAATGCATCAACTGCCTTTAGAGCACCAAACATTGATGATATTGGAAAGATTTTCGATTCCGAACCAGGATCAGTAGTTGTTCCTAACGCAAATTTAAAACCAGAATATGCTTATAATGGAGAATTAGGCTTAACCTTAAATTTTAACAAAACAGTTGTTATAGATTTAGCAACCTATTATACCTATTTAGACAATGCTTTAGTACGACGCGATTTTAGCATTAATGGGCAAACTGAAATTATTTACGATGGCGAGTTAAGTAATGTGCAAGCCATTCAAAACGCATCTAAAGCTTGGATTTATGGTTTTGAAGCAGGAATAAAGATTTCTTTTTCAGAGCATTTTAAATTAAAATCGCAATATAGTATCGTTGGAGGAATGGAAGAAGATAATGGCATTGAAGTTCCGGTTAGGCACGTTGCACCAAGTTTTGGGAATGCACATTTAATATGGGAAAAGGATAAATTAAAATGCGATGCGTTTATAAATTTCAATGGTGAATTATCGTTTAATAGTTTGGCAGCTTCCGAAGTTCGAAAAGCATATTTGTATGCGAAAGATAAAAACGGAAATCCGTATGCACCATCTTGGCACACGATTAATTTTAGATCGCAATACGAGATAAATAAAAACACATCTTTAATTGCAACTTTAGAGAATATTACCAACCAACGTTACAGACCATATTCATCAGGGATTTCTGCGCCAGGAACAAACTTGATTTTAGCTTTAAAATATAGTTTTTAGCAAAATAACAACACCTATTTTCGTTTAACCGCTTTTTTAGTAATCACAAAACCGTTACTTAATTCTACTTTGGCAATATAAGTGGCTTGGCTTAAATTGGAAAGGTTATAGATAATAGAATTCCCATTTGCTGTCAACTTATAAAGTGTTCGTCCTAATAAATCAATGATTTCAATAGATTTCATTTCTAAAGGACTTGATAATATAAATTGAACCTGTCCATTGTTAAGCTCAATAATTCTTAAAGAACTACTATTGGTTTCATAATCTCCCAGAGACAAGGCAACTTGAGTGAAAACAATTTCGAAACGTTCTTTAAATTCGCCAACTTCGGAAGTAAAGGTATAATCGGAAGTCGATAAATCATAAACAATATTCATTAAGTTATCTTTTACATAAATAGGATTATTTGTAAAAAAATCACCTTCTAATTTAGCTATTGACAACGTATACAATGTTGCAACATCAATTGAAGTATCAAATCCCAAAGGAATAATTTCGTCAAGCGTTAAGCTGTTTGGGTCTTTACCTTGAATTGCAAATTTGTTATCATCGCCTTCAATTAAAGAATAAATAACAGAGTTTGTAGTAGTAGATAGGTTACGAGGTGTATCAAAATACCAATTGTCATAGCTGTTTGTTGCACCTTGAATATAACCTAAACCAATTTGACAGAAAACGCCATTATCGGAAATTAAATTTAGCCATATTTTATTTGCAGACATTTCAGAATTTTTACTTTGGGTATTATTTGCAGATCTGAAAAATTGAGTGTTATTTCCAGTTAATCGCATACTATTTGTAAACTTGACCTCATTTCTTTTTATTGAACCTGAAGCATCAATTTGACCAGCAGTATGATCGTAAGACACAAAGAAACCTTGTCCAGAAGGAATATATTGATTAGGAGGAGCCCCATTTCCACCACCAGTTCCCATTATGCCATTTATTATAGCATAATCATCTTGGCTAAAATTTAGATTTTCGTTTCCATTAGCTCCAGCATTAGTAGCTGTACCTTGCGACCATAAGAAAATAGCACCATTTATTGGAGCTGTAGGATTTGCTGCAATTAGAGTATTTTCAGTAAGAAACAGTTGTGCATCTATTGCTGAAGGATATGGATTACCAATTAAATTCCAGTTATTATCATTAACTTCAGAATCGTTTTTATAAACACTAATTAAAATATCTCCAGTATTAAATTCGCCTATAAAATCGGCAGAATCAGAATATAATCCTGGCATTGGAGGACCAGATACAGCAGTTACAGCATAACCTCTTCCTACATCCATTGTAGTTGTAGCAAATTGCCAATCATCGCCATTATCATCAATATCATCTTGACCTGATACTGTTGCATTATTATTCCCAGTTTCGGCAGTAGCATCTAAATAATTTTCTGCTTGGAAATAATAACGCCTATTGCCAATAGGATTAGGAAAAGTTGTTATTACATTTGCATTAGTTACTGGCGAACTCCAATAAGTATAGTTGTAGATAGAAATAATAGAATTAAAAACAGCAGTTGTTTTAAATACAGTAGAAACTCCGTTATTAGTGTAAGTACCTGCAGCAACACCATCGCCTCGTTGCACAAAAGCCCCTCTTGTTGAAACTAAAACACTACCATCAACAATAACATTATTTTGCACTTCTACATAATTATCATCACTAACCGTTAGTGTAAAGCCAGCATTAACGGTTAAATTACAAGCACTAAAACTATCTTGGACACCACCAACATTAGTATTATAATTACCATTAATAACAACAGTAATACCTATAAGAGGAACGCCATTATTCCAAGCTGAACCATCCCAGGTAGTTTGAGGTATTGTAAGTTGTACTGCATCACTGGCAGAATAACAAATAATATCATCTTCTCTAATTTGGCAATAGTATTGGTAGCCTTCTAATGACGACGTATTTAAAATGCTTAAGGTAGCTAAAGTAACATCATCATAAATTACATCATCAGGTACAATCGTCCATCCAGAATCTCCAGGTGCAGAAAAATACCATTGGTAAGTAAGAGCATTTCCGCCAGCAAAACCTTCGGTAGCAGTAACACTAATAGTTGCACTATTACAACTTGAAGTTATTGTAGGACCAGAGTTTACTGTTGGAGGAGTTCCTGTGGAGAAATCATATAAGCGAATCCAGTCCAATCAATGATGTTCCAATCATTGGTTGAAAACGTAGTTGTTGGTAGAGGCGAGGCTGTGTTTAATCGTCTAAAATTAAAGCCTCTGTCGCCTGTAAGTATGGCTGTACTTGTCCAATCGTCATCACCAAAAACACCAAACTCATCAATTAATACAGTTGTGTTATATAAGCCAATATAATCATCATTTCCTGTGCCAATATTAACTCCTAGTAACGTGTTACTAATTAAATCCCCATATAATCCATCTCCGCCTGATGTTGCACATAAAGCATTTCCGAGTACACCAAATGTTCCTGTTGTAATAATAAAAGTATCATCAGCATTAATAGTTCCACTTAATGTTTGAGAGGTAAAAGATACTGTATTACCATTAACATATATTCTAATTTCATAATTGGATAGATTAATATTGCTTCCTGTTGCATTATATAATTCTATGTATGTTAAACTACCATAAGTAGCATCTGTAACTTCGCTAATAAATAATTCGGTAAGTGCTGTTCCGCCTTCACAGGATGAAATAATAGTATCAATTACTGTAAATGCTGCATTTCCGGGACAACCTGAATTATCGATAATTTCTAAATTTCCAGTTGTAGCACCACTTGGTACTGTAACTTCCATTTGTGTTGCGGAAATATTATTTACTATCGCTGCCACACCATTAAAGGATGCTGTTGCAGAACTTAAATTTGTACCTGTTACAGTTACAATAGTATTTTCTGGTCCAGACGATGGTGTAATTGTTATTGTGCTTGCAGCACAATTTCCTGTTCCTTGAACTAGAAACGTGTAAGGGTTTTCATCCGCATCATTATTAGCAATAGAGATTACGGCTGTTTTATTAACACCTGCTGTTAATGGTGCAAATGTAATTTCAAAAGTTGTTAAATTTGAAGCTGTAACTGTTGCAGAAGGAGCAATGCTCACACTAAAGTCTGCAGGATTTACTCCTCCAATAGTAACAACTATTCCTGTTAAATCTGCAGTTCCTATATTTTGGATTCTAAATGATTTTGCTTGTGAAGAGCCAATAAATTGAGCTGCAAATAAGGTGTTATCTAATGAGCTTGGCGAAGTATCGCCATCTAAAATATCTGGGAAAGTTCCAATATCACCTTCTACATTTATTTCAGGAACTGGTGTAGTGCCATTTCCATGTAGTGCAATGGTGCACATTCCTTCATCTGCATCGTTATTATTTATAGTAAGTGTTGCGTTTTTTACTCCTGTTGTGGTTGGAGAAAATCTAACAGTAACTGTTTGAGTATTTCCAGATGTAATAGTAAAAGGTGTAGCAGGAGAAACTATAGAAAAATCACCAGAATTTGTTCCACTCAGAACAAGTGTTGAAACTATTAAATCTAATGTGCCTTCATTATCTATGTCAAAAGTTAAATCTGTATTAAATCCTGTAGCTTGAGAACCAAAATTTATAGTAAAAGCACCACAAGTTTGGTTAACACCTGAACTGTTTTCAAGTTGTAATTCAGGAGCAGAACAAGGCGATACTAATGAGTTTATTCCTGGAGAACCTCCATCAGGAACTTCCTGCCAGTTAGTCCCAGTATCTGAATTATCAAGAGCTGCATTTGCAACATGTAAAGAACTTCCATTACCATCAGCTCCATCATCATCATCATAAGTTACTATATCTGCAACAGTAGTTCCATTAGCTGCAAATAATGTAATAGAATTAGTAGAATTAACTAAATTATTAGTATCATTTGTACTAGCTCCAATCCCAAAATCTGGAGTAAATGGACATTCATTATTATATGTTCCGTCACCATTACTTCCTAAAGAAATTGTTATACAAGTGCCATCTGCAATGGTTGTATTTACAGGAAATGTAAATTCAGTTGTACCGCCAACATCTATTATATAATTGCTGATATCTTGTGTACTACCAGAGACATTACAAATTTCTATCCACTCATCGTCTGTACTTGGCGTGTTATACATTATTTCAGTGATGACAACATCTGCTAAAGTGATGGTTAAAATACCATTTCTATTTGTTTCAGCACCATTTGTATCTCCCCAAAAGCCACCAATAACTCCAGCATTGTCACTACTATAGCCACCATAATAAAATACATCGCCATCAATTCTAAATCTACTTGCATAATAATAAGTACCTACTGGTAATGAGGAGCCAATATCTATAAAGTATTCGTCGTTTTCTTCTGGTGTGCCACAGTTAGTACCACATAAAGGGTTGTAATTTGCAACTACCCAAGTCCAACCAGCTCCATTTGGGTCTGTGTCATCTGAACTATAACCAATCCAAGCTTCAATATTTGGACCTTGTGAGGCAGGTGTATCAGTAACTCCAGGTTCAAATACTTGAGCAAAAACGTCGTACACATTTCCTAAAGAGATGTTGCCCATTTCTGGATATTGTAAATTAACCCAATCTAAAATACGTGCGTTTACTGTTAAAACACCACTAACATCGTTTGTGCCATCCCAAGTTCCATTTCCACCACCTGAATCAAAACCTCCATAAGTATAACCACAATTATTTAAACGAAAACGGCTTGCATAATAATACGTGCCGGGAGAAGAAATTTGTGCGCCTAAATCTAATGTATATTCGTCGTTATTGCCAACATCTGTATTATAAGTTGCAACAACCCAATCAGTTTCAGCCCAAGTGCTTGGATCTGTATTTGAAGTATTAAAACCAATCCAAGCTTCAATATTTGCACCTTGACCTGCAGAATCAGTAACACCTGGCTCATAAGCTTGTGCATAAACGTCAAAAACACCTCCAACGGTTATTGTTCCAGTAGCAGGAAATTGTAGGTTGTTAAAATCGAGAGTGTCTGTGCAAGTAGAGGTTACAGAGCCATTTACTATTAAATCATTTCCAGTTCCATCTCCAATACCTCCAGAACCACCTGTTGCTTCAGCCCAACCATATATTTTGTATGTAACAGAAGAAGAGCTGTTTGCTTGACCTATATTGAATGTAATTATTTGCGTACTCGTATTATCTGTTATAGCTTTTTCTCCATCAATATTTGTTATAAATGAATCTAATGAACTTCTTAAGGCTAACCCTCTTGGGCCTGTTCCAGAACGTTGAAAATTTAATACAATAGTTGTAACATCAAATTGGTAACCTGCATTTGGGATAATTGTAAATTCCATATAATCATTACCAGTAACAGCATTTGCTATACTTGTCGTTGCCCATGAAGTTGCATTAAACCGGTCTCCATTATTAGAAGCTGTAAGTCCACTTCCTCGTGTTATTGTAGAAGATGATAAATTTACATCGTTAAAATTTGAATTTACAGAAACTTCGTTTCCAACTAAACCGTTAAATTCAAAAGTAACGATTTGCCCAAATCCATAAGAAAATGAGCATAGAATTACTATTAATACGAGGGAGTATTTCTTAATCACAAGGATAAATTAATTAAATATTTTTAAATTAGTTTATTGTCTTTTTTTTATTAATCGGTTAAAATAATTAAAATTTATATAAAGTACAGGCTTGTAGCTATTTAATAATTTACGAAAACGTTTTAGTGTTAAAAACTTTTTAACCCAACTTATATTTTCATAAGAAAATTACTACAAATCAAACTATTACAAAATTTTAATTATTAATAAAATGTTGCTATTTTGCAATATGTATCATCACAAAACATATACTGTTGATGAAGCGCAATTAAAACTTCAAAATTATTGTGCTTATCAAGAACGTTGTCAACAAGAAATAAGGCAAAAATTAAAGGAAATGCAAATGATTCCTGAAGCCATAGACATTATAATTGTCCATCTTTTGGAGCATAACTTTCTTAATGAAGAACGTTTCGCCAATACTTATGTAAGCGGTAAGTTTAGAATCAAGAAGTGGGGAAAACACCGATTAACTTCAGAATTAAAGAAAAAAGATATTGCCAAACATAACATTAATTTAGCAATAAGCCAAATACCCAATATTGAGTATGTTGCGGTTTTTAATACGTTAGCCGAAAAAAAAGCAATTTCAATAACAGAAAAAGATAGATGGAAAAAAAAGAAAAAACTTGCAGACTATTTATTATATCGTGGTTGGGAAAGTCACTTGGTTTATGATAAGGTTAATGAGTTGATTAAATAATAATTTTTTGGCTCTATGTAGTTTGTACTGGGCGGATAAATCACAAAAAACAATTCTTATACATCAAATTTAGTGTTATTAAGTGTTTATTTTAAGCATATTATTTTTATTAAGTAGTATTCGACTATAGACTTAAGACCGCTACGCTGTAAGAACAAAGAACCAAGACTACATTGTAACTAATTGACAACGTACTGGTTAAAATTTGTGTGATTCGATAATTTATAATTTTTATTATCAAGTTTTAAAAGGTGATTTACAGCATCGTTGTCTTGATTTGTTAATTCAGGTATGTGATTCAGAGAATGTTTGTATTTTAAAGGGTGTTGTAAGTAAAGATCATATTCACATTCATGTAGAATACCCACCTTCTTTGAGTATAAGTATTTTGGTAAAGAAATTGAAAGGTCGTTCATCTCGACTTCTACAACAGGAGTTTCCTGCATTAGGCAAGAAATATTGGGGTCGTCATTTTTGGGCTGTAGGTTATGGTGCTTGGAGTACAGGAAAGATAACCGATGAGATGGTTCAAGAATATCTTGAAAATCATAAGAGTAAGCCCAATTCAGAGAAAGGTAACTGGATATTAGAATAATGCTAAATAAGAATTTCATTCTTTTCTTTAAAACTATGGATTTTAAATCCATAGTGGTTTATTTTTTAAAATCAAGATGTCTTTAGTCTAAAAACCTCTAAACAATGACAAACACAATGCTCTAACGGCCTATTTAATTTTTTACTTTGACAACAATGATTTTTTTTGTAATTATCAAGTACTTAAAGTTATTCAAATATGAAAAATCGAGAGTAAATTATTAGGTAAGCTCAAAAGTTTAATTTTAGTTAAAAAGTGTTCACTCCTGCCTACCGTCAGGCAGGTTAGTACACTCTAACTACTTTGAACTCTAAACTCTGAACTTTTGAACTTGGAATTTCAATTATCAATCCACTATTTTTTTATGAGCTCTAATAATAGCTTGTTTATTTTTCCAATCTATCCATTGTTGCCCTTTTAATTTCCGCATTAAATTGTCGTAGTTACGCATTATAAACAGATTATAAAAGGCTCTCAACAAATTTTTTGGATGTCGTGGTATTGCACGTAAACTCATTGAAAATCCTGGGGTTATATATTTCATAAAATGCCAATAACCTTCTGGCATATACAGCATTTCGCCATGATTTAATTCGCAAATATAGCCTTGCGCATATTGTAAAGTAGGCCATTTTTTAAAATCTGGATTTGTAAAATCTATATCTTCACGTGTAATGAGTGAATATGGAATTTTATATAAATACTTATTCTGATTTTGGTCAAACAAAATACACTGTTTTTTTCCTTCAAAATGAAAGTGAAAAATATTAGCTAAATCTATGTCATAATGCATAAATGTATAAGAGTCTTTTCCACCAAAAAAAAGCATTGGCAATTTTTTCATGAGTCGTAAGCCAAAATCTGGATATGAAAAATCGTTTTTTAGTTGAGGAACTTCTTTTAAAATATTCCAAAGAAAAATACGATATTTTGTAGGCTCGCGTTTTAATAAATCAATGTACTCGCTCATTTGCATTGTAGCGTGAGGTTCGTTAAAATTATCTTTATAATTTACTGGTCTATCGTCGTAAAGTGGTACGATTTTATCGCCAGCTATGGTTTTTATATACTCTAAATTCCATTTCCTATAAGCAGGCCAACCATCAATATAATGCTCAATAACCACAGGCTTTTGTGGTTTGAAGTAATTTTTAATGAAAACCTCTTTGGTAATCGTTTTTACACGAGGAATGTCTTGAAGATTCAATTGCAAAGCAAAAAGTTTATAAAATCAAAGTTAAGAAAAAGAAATTAAAATATGTGAATGCGCCTCTACTTAAATGTTTTAGCTTTTTCTTTAGCCATTTCGTTACGCTGAATCTTATGCTTTGGTCGAGACCATTTAGGTTTTTCTCCTAAAGCTTCAAATTTTGAATCGGTAGCCTCAACGGTTTGTGGTTGCGTTTTTTTTGTGAATGGTTTTTGTGTACTTAAACCCAAAATTTCAAACATTTTCATATCTTTATTTACATCTGGGTTAGGCGTTGTAAGCAACTTATCTCCAGCAAAAATCGAGTTGGCCCCTGCAAAGAAACACATAGCTTGACCTTCGAGACTCATTTGTGTTCTACCAGCACTTAAACGTACTTGAGTTTCCGGCATTACTATTCGTGTAGTTGCTACCATGCGTATCATATCCCAGATTTCAACTGGTTTTTCGTTTTCCATTGGTGTTCCTTCAACAGCTACTAATGCATTAATTGGTGTTGACTCTGGTTGTGGATTTAGAGTTGATAAGGCAACAAGCATTCCTGCTCTGTCTTCAATTTTTTCTCCCATTCCAATAATTCCGCCAGAACAAACAGTGATATTTGTTTTTCGAACATTACCAATGGTTTGTAATCTGTCTTCAAAACCACGTGTAGAAATCACTTCTTTATAATATTCTTCAGATGAATCTAAATTATGATTATAGGCATATAACCCAGCTTCTGCCAAACGATGTGCTTGGTTTTCAGTAATCATACCTAGTGTACAACATACTTCCATATCCAATTTATTAATGGTCCGTACCATTTCTAATACTTGATCAAACTCTTCTCCGTCTTTTACATTACGCCAAGCGGCTCCCATAACCCTCAATATCAGTATGATAACGTGCTGCTTGAGGAAAGTAACCACAATCTTCTGAACAACCTCCAGTTTTTATAGACAGTAATGTAGATACTTGAACGGTATTTGGGTCATGATGTTTACGATGTATTGTAGCTGCCTCGTAAAGCAACTCCATTAAAGGTTTGTTATATATATCTAGAATTTCTTCTTTTGTCCAATTGTGTTTTATTACGCTCATAATTCAAAAATAAATGATATTGATTATAAATCTTAAATTCCTGCTTTCAATTTTAAATTTCTTTTCAACAAATTATTTTTTTGCTGGTTTACTAATCAAAATACTTACGGCATTCCCACCAAAACCTACAGCATTTATCAACACTTTTTTAATTTGTTTTGGAGCTTTATTATTAATAAATGGTACTTCTATAAATTTTTGATGTTGTATCATTAGTACAGCCATTTCTATACTTAACATTCCAGAAGAGCCTAGTGTATGTCCTAGTTTCCATTTATTGGTTGTTAAAGCAGGATGATTGTCGCCAAATATCTTTTTTATAGCTTTATATTCTGAAAAATCTCCTTTAACCGTTCCTGGCGTATGCGTAATAATTACATTAATTTCGTCAGGTTTTAAATTGCCCATCGCCATTGTCATGGATTTTTGGAAACAAGTGGCTTCCGAAGATAAAGAAACATTATGCTCTAATATCTCTGTAGCGAAACCAATACCTCTTATTACTGCCAAGGCATTTTTTGTTTCGCCCTGTTCTAAACA
>JADFSQ010000288.1 GCA_022560715.1 Bacteroidota bacterium | reverse complement strand
TCCTTTTTAATAGTTTACCATATAAACGCTTCTATGTCAAGTTATTTGATCCGATAAGGCATAAAATATGCCTATTATTCACTCAGATTCGAAATAATTCAACAATTGATTAAATATACTCTTTTTAATAAATTATTAAGAGTAGTGAATTTTTATTAAAAGAATTATACTGATTTATTGTAAGTTATTGATATATAACGACTTATATCAATATTTATTAACTTTTAATGACTTTTAAGATTTGTGAATGAGTACGATATTAATATGGTGGGTATCCGATTATAACATTCTAATTCCTTGCTGAATATGAGCCACCCCCATTAACTATATATATACCAATGGGTTATATCAATTTTGATTCATAACTAATACGGATATTAGTATTAAATATATACGTTTATTTATAACTTATATAATAATTTAATCATTTTTTATCATAAGAAATCTGTGTCATCTGTGTTCTTTTATTTATACTTTTCGCAATCAATAAATTTACAAGTTTTTAATCAATATCTCCTATTATTTAACTCGCTTTTTGAATTCTTCCTAGATGTAATCATACTTACAATCACACCAACCACAATTGCCAAAAAGAATGAAGGTCCAAGGACGTCTAATTTTTCAAAATAAATTCCAATTGAATCTATTGAGGTTATACCAAATTTAAAAAGTGGTACTGACAAAAAACCTGTTATCATAGAGGCAATTGCTCCTTTCTCGTTAAATTTCTCCCAGAATAGTGATAAAATAATGGTTGGACAAAAAGTAGCTGCAATTCCAGACCAGCCAAAAATTACAAACCAAAATATTGTTCTTTCCGGAATAGAAATAGCTACTATCATTGCAATAATTAAAGCAAATACAGCTAATACCAAAGTGATAATTCTTGAAATTTTCGCCAGTTCTTTTTCTGTTTTATCTGGTTTATAAATTTGCTGATAAAAATCCCGAGAAATAGCACTAGAAGCCAGCACTAAAAGCGAATCTATTGTTGACATAATTGCAGACAATACTGCTGCAATATATAGTCCTATTAAAGTGAGAGGCATTATTCTTTCAACTAAAAGTGGCAGTACATTTTGCGCTCCATTTCCTAAAATTGTCTCTGGATCGGCATCAACAGATGTTAAAAGATATCTTCCGAAAATCCCGATTAAGACTGCACAAGAATCTGTAAGTATTGTAAAAACTATAGCTACCCAACGTCCTTTTTTGATTTCGGAAGCACTTTTAATAGACATAAAACGTACGAATAATTGTGGCGAACCCATAAACCCTAAGCCTATAAATAAAAACCCTAAAATGGTAAAAATGTTAATAAGATTCAGACCACCTTCTCCCCAAATATTTAAAAAAGAAGGATCTAATTTTATTAATTCTTGTGAGATTGAAACTTCAGAACTAATAGAGAAATAGGCAACTACTGGCAGCAATACTAAACCAAACAGCATAATTAAACCCTGAAACACATCAGACCAGGCCACAGCGACAAAACCTCCAAAAAATATGTATGCCAAGACTATGAAGAAACCAACAATAGCACCTGTAAAATAATTCCACCCAAGAAACGATTCAAAAGCAGTGCCTGTAGCATCAATTTGTGCACTTACATAGATTATTACAAATAGAGACAATGCAGTAGCAGCAACAATTCGTAAAGTATTTGTTTTAGATTTAAAATGACTTGCTAAATAGTCTGGTATTGTAATTGAGTTGTATTTATCGGTTAAGTTTTTAAACTTTTCAGCCATAAAAAACCATGATATAGAAACACCTATAACTTCACCAAGAACCACCCAAAACGCTGAAACCCCAACCATTGCTCCTAGACCTGTAAGCCCAAGTAACAACCAAGCAGATTCTCCTGTTGCTCTTGCCGAAAATGCAACCACCCAAAAGCCCAGTTTTTTCCCACCTACATAATAATCTTTTGTGTTTTTAATGCGTTTTGAAGCGAAGTATCCTATTAAAAAAAGGATTAAGAAGTAACCAAATAATATGATGTATTTTGTAATCAAATTGACTTGTTATTTTCTATGAACGCTGATGATACTGATTGCTTATGATTTAAAATGATTATCTAATCTGCTCTATTCTATTATACGTATTCTATTTTTTGCTTTTCATCAATATATAATACAACGCAAACGAAACTATAAATCCTGAAAACCATGAAACTGAATATAACGAACTCATTACAGGAATCCATTTTCCACCAATGGCAATAAATGCTCCTATAATTAATGAAATTATTGCAGCCTTGTTAAAACCGGAACCACCAAACGCATAGGCTCCATCCGTTTTATATAATTCTGCCAACTGTATTTCTTTTTTCTGAATGAGATAATAATCACAAACCAAAATAGCCAAAACTGGTCCTAAAATTGCGCTTACATCTATTAGCAAGCCTTGAATCTCGTTTAACAAAAGCCAAGGAAAAATAATAATTCCTATAATTCCTGTGATATACCCTCCCATTCTAAAACTTATTTTTTTAGGAAATAAATTTGAAAACGCATTTGCCGGAGCAATTACATTTGCAGCAATATTTGTGCTTAAGGTGGCAATAATCATAAAGATTTGAGCGATAACAACAACCCAAACATTATCAAATTTTGCCAATAAGGCTATTGGATCCCAAGGTGCATCATTTGCAATAAGTATGTCATCAAAATTAATAATTGCAGCACAGGTTACAAATATTCCAACAAAAGAATACAGCATCATTGTTCCCGGCAAACCTATAAACTGACCTTGTACTTGCGCTTTTTGGGATGATGAATACCGTGTAATATCTGCAATACTTAACGACATTGTAGCCCAAAAACCAAGCATTGCTGTTAGCCAAATAAGATATTTCCAAATTTTATCTCCAAATGAACTTTTATCCTTTTTTGCCGTAACATTTGCTATGGAAGATATTGTAATAGTATTTTTTAATTGCACTTGGTACTTATCGTTCGCTTTTAAATTTTCAATTGAAATATTGGTATTTGATAAGTCATTCCATCCTAATTCATTTCCGTTTAAGATAAATTGATATTCAGTTGCTTTCGGTTTACCTGATTTATCTGTAATTGGATTAATTTGAATAAATGTTTGATTGGTTTCCTGATAAATTTCGGCAACGGGTTTTTCTAATTGTTTACCTTGCTCTAATACAATTCCGAATCCTCCAGCATTATTAACACCCCAACCTATTAATACCAAGCCCATAATAATTAATATTGGTGCTGAATATTCTTCTAACCATTTTATACTTTCGGTTCCTTTCCAAATAAAAAACATATTGATAAACCAGAAAATTCCGAAGCATACAAATTGCCCAATTGATAATCCAACAACAGCATCATTGCCAGAAACAGCAATAAAAATGGAATAGAATGCCATACCTCCGAGCCATGTATTTACACCAAACAAACCACAGGCAACGATACCACGAATTCAGAATTGAATGTGGATCCCTTTAATACAAACTGA
>JADFSQ010000287.1 GCA_022560715.1 Bacteroidota bacterium | reverse complement strand
GAGATTCATAGCAATATGCAAAAAATTAAAGGAAGAACAGCTTACGTCAAGGGGCTTTCCAAGGGGTTTAAACCCCTTGGGAAAAACGTTTCCCTTGAAAGTATAAAAAACAAACCTCTTTGGTCTCAAAAGTATTCAGCTCCAAAAGAAATTACCACTCCAGAGCAAATACAAAACACCATAAAATATATAGAGACTAACCGAACCAAGCACGAATTGCCACAGCATAGTAGAGAACTAAATAATTGTATAGATGTTATGTGTTGCGATCTAACAATTGCTTTTGCAACCGAATATACTGGCGGTTTTGATGTCGTGATTGGGAATCCGCCTTATGTGAGACAAGAATTATTTAAAGAGATTAAACCATTTTTGGAAAAGAATTACAAATGTTATAATAGTGTAGCAGATTTATATACTTACTTTATAGAAAAAGGAATTAATTTAATGAATAAAAAGGGATTGTTCTCATTTATCCTTCCAAACAAATTTTTAAAAGCAACGTATGGTAAACAAATAAGAAAAGTTATTATAGAAGACAGTAATCTACAATTAATTTATGATTTTGATGATTATCCAGTATTTGAGGACTCAACGACTTATCCTCTCATTTTTATAATTTCAAAAACAAATAAAAACATTCAGTTTACGTTTTCTTCAATAAACAAGAAAACTATTGAATTCCCATTAGATAAATTAGTTGAAAATGAAATATTTGTTTCTAATGAAATGTTAAAAGATTCTGGTGAATGGAGTTTTATTGATATTCAACTTGAAGAAGTGTTTTCAAAAATCAAAAGTAGTTCAATAGAACTTTCAGAGTATATTAACAAGCAAGTTTATTTAGGAATAAAGACGGGTAAAAATCAAGCTTTTATTATTGACAAAAACACAAAAAAAGAGATTGTCTGTAAAAACCCTATTGAAGAACGCATAATAATGCCTATCGCAACAGGAAAAGAAATTTATAGATATAAATATCTAAATAATGAGAAGTTTTTACTCTTTACAAAGTATGACATAGACATAAAAAATGAATATACCTCAATTTTTGATTGGTTAAAAACCTTTGAAGATGATTTAATTAAAAGAGGAGATAAAGGTAAAGATTGGTGGAATTTAAGGACTTGTGATTATTATGATAAAATTGTACTCCCAAAAATAATTTGGAGAAGTATATCAAATGAATGCGGATTTTATTTGGATTCTGAGGGAGAACTTTTATTGTCAAATAACAACTATTTCATAGCTTCTAACAGTTTCACACTTTTAGGAATTTTAAATTCAAAATTAACTTTTTTATTTTTGTCAAGTGTATGTACAACATTACAAGGAGTTTATTTTGATTTTAGGAGAGACAAAGTTTTACAAATACCTATTTCTAATAAAATAGATCAAAATAGTTTAGTTATTGGAGAAAAAGCTGAACTACAACAAATAAATAATAAATTACTGCAAGAGCAAATTAAAAAGTTCAAAAGAGCTTTAAAAAGAAAATTTGAGTTGGAAACACTTCCTAAAAAACTACAAAATTGGTATTTATTAAGCTACACCGAATTTATAAAAGAGTTAAGCAAAAAGAAAATAAAGCTATCTCTAACCCAAGAATCCGAGTGGGAAGATTACTTTTTAAAAGAACAGCAAAAAGCCATAACCTTAAAAACCAAAATAGATACCACAGATGCGTCAATAGACCAAATGGTGTATGAGTTGTATGGACTTACTCAAAAAGAAATTGAGATAGTAGAAAATAGTTAACTTACTAATTATTAAGTACTTAAAATGTGATAAAATTATAAGTACTAAAGTTTTTTAAGTATAAAAAAATTGAAATATTAGCAGATTTAATGGCTTATCAAACAGAAGTTGAGCATAAGTATTTTTCATTGAAAATCCTTTAAACAATTTTTAAAGAAGCTGTGAAATCCAATTCTATATAAAGAGGACTCACTTTAGTGCACTCCAAATACTTTTAACTTTAGACACTTCTAACTAATTATTAAGCATCACAGGCATTACCAACATCGTAATATGTTCGCCTTCTTCCAATCCATCAATTGGTGTTAAAATTCCTGCTCGGTTTGGTAAACTCATTTCTAATTGCACTTCGTTTGCATTCAAATTACTTAACATTTCGCTTAAAAAACGAGAGTTAAAACCAATTTGCATATCATCACCTTGGTAATCGCAGGTTAATCGCTCTTCGGCTTTGTTACTGTAATCAATATCTTCAGCAGAAACATTTAATTCGGCACCAGCAATTTTTAATCGTATTTGATGCGTTGTTTTGTTAGAAAAAATACTAACCCGACGCACCGAATTTAAAAATTGTGAACGGTCGATAACTAATTTATTTGGATTTTCTTTAGGTATTACAGCTTCGTAATTAGGATATTTTCCATCTATTAAACGACAAATAAGCACAGAATTATCAAAAGTAAATTTTGCATTCGTATCGTTATATTCTATGGTAACATTACCATCGATTCCTGCTAAAATTCCTTTTAAAAGGTTTAGAGGTTTTTTTGGCATTATAAATTCTGCAGTTTCACTTGCCGAAACATCTTTACGTGTATATTTAACCAACTTGTGAGCATCTGTTGCTACAAAAGTTAAACTTTCGGTAGAAAACTGAAAAAACACACCACTCATTACAGGACGCAAATCATCATTACCAGCTGCAAATATTGTTTTGCTAATCGCTGTTGCTAAAATATCGCCAGATAACGTGGTAGAACTTGGATTTTCGAGTGCAACAGATTTAGGAAACTCTTCACCATCCACGTATGCCAACGCATATTTTCCTTGGTTAGAACTTATTTCTACAGTATTGTTTTCCTCAATAGTAAATGTTAAGGGTTGCTCCGGAAACGTTTTTAAAATATCCAATAATAATTTTGCAGGAATAGCAACACTGCCATTATTGTCACTTTCTACATCAATAGTAGAAGACATGGTAGTTTCTAAATCGCTTGCAGATATTGTTAGGCTAGAATTATCTAATTCGAATAAGAAATTATCTAAAATGGGTAAGGTATTCGAGTTGTTAATTACGCCTCCCAACACTTGTAATTGCTTGAGTAAATTGGTGCTTGATACTATAAATTTCATCTGTATCTAAAGAATTTATGTTTTAAAAAATATTATTACAAATATATCTTATTGAAGTTAATATATGAAACATCTATAACAAAAGTTTTGAACCTAAAGGAATGATTATTTTAGATGTTCTATGTGACCATTAGAAAACGATTATATATACACATAAAACTAATTTAGTAACAATATGTTGATTATTTTTTGCAGTATAAGTTACCTGAGTTCGATTAATATTTCATAAGATTTCAGTAGTTAAAAAGGTGGATTTTCAGTATATTTAAGTATTGACAATCAAATATTTAACTAAATAATCCACCTATGATAATCTACTCTAAAATTACTGAAATATTTTGTCTTGTTGATGAGTTTTGTAAAGAATACCA
>JADFSQ010000011.1 GCA_022560715.1 Bacteroidota bacterium | reverse complement strand
CATCGGCACCTCAAATTCGTTATCCAGATTGTTATGGTATTGATATGGCAAATTTAGAAAGCCTCATCGCATTTAAAGCGGCATTAGAGCTTTTAAAGGATGTTGATAAATATCACATTGTTAAAACTATTTATAATAAATGTAAAGCTCAAGTTGGTCTTCAGGATAAGGAAGTAAAAAATTATGTAAAAGATATTTATAGTCTTTTTACTGCTGAACAAATCTCAGATAAAATAGCTGAATTGGTTTGTAATAACACTATAAAAGCTGATGTGAAAATCATTTTTCAGCCTATTGAAAATTTACACAAAGCTTGTCCGAAAAATTTAGGAGACTGGTATTTTACAGGTAACTATCCAACGGCTGGAGGTAATAGAGTTGTTAACCGAGCATTCATAAATTTTTACGAAGGAAACAAAGAACGAGCATATTAGTAAAACCATAATTATTAGCATTTCATCTAAAAAAATAGCGTTTAAACTAAAAAAAATGCATTTCGTCTATTATTTAGAGCCATTAAACAAAATACAATTAAATTAGATGCACCATAACATAAGTAGGTTAAGTTCATGGTAGATTTGGGGCAAAAAAAGGTGAACTCTTGTTCACCTTTTTTTATCGTTTTTCGGGTTTAATTCCCCGACGCTCTGCGTCGAAATAAAAAAAGGAATTCCTATTTGATACCTCGTACGCTCTGCGTCGAGGTAGTTCATTTATTCGTCTTAAATTTTTACTATCAATAACTGTTAGACTAATTTATTAGTATTTTGTCTAATAAATTTTACAATTTCCGAAAAGCAATATTATATTTGGCTTACCATAACATAAGTAGGTTAAGTTTATGGTAGATTTGGGGCAAAAAAGGTGAACTCTCGTTCACCTTTTTTATTTTTTATTCCCATGAATCCCGATAGCTATCGGGAGAGAATCTCTTTATAGTATTGATATTTAACCCACATTATTTTGCGTTAGCATATCTTCGTTCTACTTCGTTCCAATTAATTACATTAAAAAAGGCATTTATATAATCTGGTCTGCGATTCTGATAGTTTAAATAGTATGCATGTTCCCAAACATCCAAACCTAAAATTGGTGTGCCACCACAACCAACTTCTGGCATTAAAGTGTTATCTTGATTTGGCGTAGAGCAAACTTCAACTCTACCTCCTTTGTGTACACATAACCAAGCCCAACCAGAGCCAAAACGCGTTGCGGCTGCTTTTGAAAAAGCTTCTTTAAAAGCATCAACCGAACCAAATTCGGCTTCAATAGCATCTTTTAATTCTCCTGATAAATATCCTTTGTCTTCTGGATTCATGACAGTCCAAAATAAAGAGTGGTTGTAAAATCCGCCTCCATTATTTCTAACCGCACCATTATTCATGTCCAAATTAGCAAGAATATCTTCAATAGATGTTCCTTCTATATCTGTTCCAGCAATAGCATTATTTAAATTATTTGTATAAGCATTATGATGTTTAGAATGATGAATTTCCATTGTTCGAGCATCAATATGTGGCTCTAAAGCATCGTAAGCGTATCCTAATTCTGGTAATTCGAAAGCCATAATATTTTGTTTTTGTTAATAATTATTTTCATTCAAATTTACAATAAAGGTTTGTCTTTTGTATTGAACTCGTTTAAACTTTTTCTATTACCTAAAAAATGGCTGAAATTCGCCCATACTTCGTTACTTTTCTAATACGTATCGCTGCTATGTACTGTAAAAAGTATCTCGTCTGGACAAATTTTATCTTATTTTCGGTTAAATACAAAAAGTTTAAACGAGTTCATTAATAAGTTATTAAGAATGTCTATTTTGGTATAAAATTTTTCTTTGTTGGATTCTACTTCTTTTCAAATCTATAATGCTTCAGCTGGAAGCGGCAAAACATATACACTCGTAAAAGAGTATTTAAAAGTAATGTTTAGGTCTTCGGATAGATATCCTTACAAGCATATTCTTGCCATTACGTTTACCAATAAAGCGGTTAGCGAAATGAAAACACGTATTATAGAAACATTAAAAGCTTTTTCTTCTGAAGACATTTTAGTGACACCAAATACTGTGTTTAGATCTATTTGTGAGGAATTATCGATACAGCCAAAAGCACTTCATGATAAATCAAAAAAACTTTTAAATAACATTGTACAAAATTATGCTGCTTTTGACATCTCTACCATCGATAAGTTTACTCAAAAATTAATACGGACTTTTGCTTACGATTTAAAACTTCCTATAAATTTTGAAGTCGAATTAGACACAAAAATGTTACTAACCAAAGCTGTAGATAATCTTATTGCTAAAGCTGGAAGCGATAAAGCATTAACTAAAACTCTAATCGATTTTGCTATTGAAAAAGCCGATGATGACAAAAGTTGGGACATTTCTTTAGATTTTTATAAAATTGCCAAACTGCTCGTAAACGAAAACGATATCCCTTTTATTAAAACCTTAAAAGATAAATCTTTAAAAGATTTTAAACTACTTAAAACAAATTTGATTAAAAAAATAGCGTTAACAGAAACTCTAATTATTGAAAAAGCTCAATCTATGCTAACGCTTATCGAAGAATGTGGTTTACAGTTTAATGATTTTTCAAGAAGTTCTTTGCCAAAATATTTTAAAAATCTTTGTAAGAAGAATTTCGATATTATATTTAATCTAAACTGGCAAATCGATTTAATTGAAGGAAATACATTATATCCTAAAAAAGCAGCCCAAGATATTGCATCAACAATAAACGAAATTCAACCCCAAATAGTTATTGCTTTCAATGAAACTAAACAGGACGTTTTTCAACTTAAATTCTTCAAGGCAATACTAAAAAACATAACTCCATTATCGGTTTTAAATGCAATTCACAAAGAGTTAGAAGCTTTAAAAGAAGAGCAAAATGTAATTCTTATTTCCGAGTTTAATTCAATTATAAGTAACGAAATAAAAAATCAGCCAGCACCTTTTATTTATGAACGTATTGGCGAAAAATTTCATCATTATTTTATAGATGAGTTTCAAGACACTTCTGTGCTACAATGGGAAAACCTATTACCTCTTTTAGACAATTCATTATCCAGCGAAAATGGTTCTGTAATGTTAGTTGGCGATGCGAAACAGGCAATTTACAGATGGCGTGGCGGAAAAGCAGAACAATTTATTGACCTATATAATAACGCTGAAAACCCTTTCTTTATCAAGCCAAAAATTGACAACTTACCCTTTAATTATAGAAGTTTTAAAAGTATTGTAAATTTCAATAATGATTTTTTTCAGCATATTTCAAGCTTTGCTTTTTGTAAAAACGAATACGCAGAATTATACAATAAAAGTAAACAAAACCATACTATTGAAGAAGATGGTTATGTAAATATTACATTTTTAGATTTTGATACTGACGAAAGCCGAGATGAAATTTACCCTCAAAAAGTTTTAGAAACAATAAACGAATGCAAAAAAAATGGTTTTCAATTAAAAGACATCTGTGTTTTAGTAAGAAAGAAAAAAGAAGGAGTTGCCATTGCAGATTATTTGAGCGATGAAGGCATAGATATTATTTCGTCTGAAACCTTGTTGCTTTCGCGTTCTCCTGAAGTTGAATTTATTAATAATGTTTTAAAGTATGTTTTAGAACCTCACAATAGCGAAGTTAAAATTCTTGTTTTAAATTATCTCGCTGTACATAAATTAAATATAACTGACAAGCATTTGTTCTATAGCTCTAATATTAATTTAGAGATACATTCGTTTTTTGAAGCTTTAAGCAAATTAGGAATTGCTTTTAATTTCAATGAAGTTTTACAACTTCCTCTATACGAAGCTGTGGAAACCATTATTTATAGTTTCAATTTGGTTAATACATCGGATGCTTATATTCAGTTTTATTTAGATTTTGCATTAGACTATACACAAAAGTTTCATTCAAATTTAAATGAGTTTATTGATTATTATGATAGTAAAAAATCAGACTTGAGTATTGTATCTCCTCAAGAAAAAAATGCTGTGCAAATCATGACCATCCACAAATCTAAAGGATTAGAGTTCCTTGTAGTGATATTTCCGTATGCCGATTTAAATATTTATAAAGAAATAGAGCCTAAAGAGTGGTTCCCGTTAGAAGCAACAAATTATAATGGTTTTTCACATTCACTACTGAATTACAATAAAGACTTTGAAAATTATGGAGAAATCGGGCAAAACATTTATGCTAAACATCAATCCGAACTTGAACTTGATAATATTAATTTGCTTTATGTGGCATTAACAAGACCCATTGAGCAATTGCATATTATAAGCAACAAACAATTGGATAAGAAAGGAAACGAAAATTTAAAACTTTTTTCAGGATTATTTATTAATTATTTAAAACATACAGACAGGTGGGATGACGAGACAGTTTCTTATTCTTTTGGGAAACAAATAAAAACTTCAAAAACTAAAGAAAGTGGTAAATTATCTATAGAACAAGGGCGTTTTATTTCTACACCTAAAAAAGAGCATAACATAAAAATAGTCACTAATTCAGGATATTTATGGGACACAAAACAAGAAGAAGCTATTGAAAAAGGAAACCTTATACATTATATTATGTCTCAAATTAAAACTAAAATTGATATTGACATCACTTTTAGTAACTGCTTATCTTCAGGAATGATAAATACTTTTCAAGCACAAGAGCTTAAACAAATAGTATTAGACATTGTCGAACATCAACAATTATCAGATTATTTCAATTCAGACAATACAATTTATAATGAAAGGGATATCATTACTAAAGAAGGTATTACAGTACGTCCAGACAGATTGGTTTTTAATAATAAAAACGAAGTAGTAATTATAGACTATAAAACTGGCAAGCATGACAAAAAATATGCTCAGCAATTACAAATATATCAAGATGCTTTAGAAGACATGAACTATGTAGTAACAAAAAAATTATTGATCTACGCTAATGATGAATTAGAAATAAAAGAAGTTTAAATTTGCAAAAACAGAATATGTACGGAAATATAAAAGAACATCTTCAAAAAGAAATTCAAAGTATAAAAGATAACGGTCTATATAAAGAAGAGCGTATTATTACATCAGCTCAAGGCGCAGAAATAACATTAAGTACAGGAGAAACTGTATTAAATTTTTGTGCTAACAACTATTTGGGTTTGTCATCGCATCCAGAAGTTATTCAAGCAGCAAAAGATACAATGGATACTCATGGCTTTGGGATGTCTTCGGTTCGGTTTATTTGTGGCACACAAGACATTCATAAAGAATTAGAACAAAAAATAGCTGATTTCTACCAAACTGAAGACACCATATTATATGCAGCAGCTTTTGATGCAAATGGAGGTGTTTTTGAACCCTTATTAACAAAAGATGATGCTATTATTTCAGATTCATTAAACCACGCTTCCATTATTGATGGCGTACGTTTATGTAAAGCAGCAAGATATCGTTACCAAAATAGTGATATGACTGACTTGGAAAAGCAGCTTCAAGATGCAGATAAAAATGGAGCACGATTTAAAATTATTGTCACAGATGGTGTGTTTTCAATGGATGGAATAGTTGCTCCGCTTGATAAAATCTGTGATTTGGCTGATAAATATGATGCAATGGTAATGATTGATGAATGCCATGCAACTGGATTTATAGGAAAAACAGGCAGAGGTACCCTTGAAGAAAAAAATGTTTTAAATCGAATAGATATAATAACTGGAACGCTTGGTAAAGCATTAGGTGGAGCAATGGGAGGCTACACAACTGGTAAAAAAGAAATTATTGATATACTACGTCAAAGATCAAGACCTTATTTATTTTCAAATTCTCTTGCTCCAGCAATAGTAGGTGCATCAATTAAAGTTTTTGAAATGCTTTCAAAGGATACTACATTAAGAGACAAATTAGAATGGAATACTAATTACTTTAAAAAAGGTCTGAAAAAAGCAGGGTTTGACATCGTTAATGGCGACTCTGCAATAGTACCTGTAATGCTTTTCGACGCTAAACTTGCACAAACAATGGCAACAATGCTTCTTGCCGAAGGAATTTATGTTATAGGGTTTTTCTTTCCGGTAGTGCCAAAAGAGAAAGCAAGAATTAGGGTACAACTCTCTGCTGCACACGAAAAGCATCACATAGATAAAGCTATATTAGCATTTGAAAACGTAGGTAAAGCACTTAAAATCATTTAAAACACTTCTAAAAAATGATGTTTTAATCGTTAAAACCCAATATTTTTATATATTTGTCTTTGTTAATAACATTTAACAACTTACTTTTGCTTCCAATTAACACTTAAAAATTAAAATATTTAATATGAAAAATTTTAGCCGATTAATGTTCGCTTTATTGCTAACACTTGGATATAGCAACGCAAACGCACAAGACGACAACAATCCTTGGCAATTTAGTTTTGGGGTAAATGCAGTTGATATTTTTCCAACTGGAGAAGATGCTCCATTGGGAGATTATTTTGTCGAATTCTTCAATGTCAACGACCATTACAATATTGTAAGTTCATTAAGTACTGTAACAGTATCTAAATACCTTGGAGACGGATTCTCTCTTGGTGTTACGGGATCAATAAATAAAATTGATAAATGGGGGGATGCTGCAGTTGACGGTTTAAGTTATTTTGGCCTTGACGCAATAATTAAATATAGTCTGTCAGACCTTTTAAACTGTGAAAAATTTGAGCCATATCTTGGTGTTGGTGGTGGTTACACATGGATAGACGATATTGGAGCTGGTACTTTTAATGGTACTTTTGGTATAAACTATTGGTTTAATGATAATTGGGGACTTACTGCGCAATCTTCTTATAAGCACTCTTTCGAAGATTATTTACCTAAACATTTTCAACATTCTTTAGGAGTGTCGATTAAATTTGGTGGTAAAGATACTGATGGTGATGGCATTTATGATAAAGATGATGCTTGCCCTGAAGTTCCAGGTCTTGCAGCATTTAATGGCTGTCCAGATTCTGATGGTGATGGTATTGAAGATAGTAAAGACACTTGTCCAAATGAAGCTGGTTTAGCTGAATTTGATGGCTGTCCAGATAGCGATGGTGATGGTGTTCCAGACAATACGGATAAATGTCCTAACACTCCAGGTTTAAAATCTTTAGATGGTTGTCCTGATGCTGATGGTGATGGTATTGTTGATGGTGACGATGAATGTCCTAACGAAGCTGGTCCGGTTGCAAATAATGGTTGTCCTTGGCCTGATAGTGATGGTGATGGTGTTTTAGATAAAGACGACCAATGTCCTAACGAACCTGGAACAGTGGCTAATAATGGTTGCCCAGAACTTCCGGAAGCAGTTAAAAAAGCATTAAACGATTATGTAAAAACTATTCTATTTAAAACTGGAAAATCAGATATTAAATTCGAATCTGCAGAAATTCTTGGTAATATTGCAGAAATATTAAAAGAGTATCATCGTGCACATTTTAATATAGATGGTCATACTGATAGTGTTGGAAGTGATGAAAGCAATATGACCTTGTCTAAAAACAGATCGCAAGCTGTGGTAGATTGGTTAGTTGAGAATGGTATTGATAGTTCTCGTTTAGTAAGTAGAGGATTCGGAGAATCTCAACCGCTTATGACAAACGACACTAGAGAAGGTAGAGAAAGAAATAGAAGAGTTGAAATCAATTTGATTAAAAACTAATTCTATCTTAAAATAAATTTTAAAAAACGCTTCGAAATTTCGAAGCGTTTTTTATTTTTATACAATGGCAAGTTTTATCAATGACGTTTTAAATGATCTAAAAAAAAAGAACGTTAACATTTCGGATTTTACCTATATACTACCAAGTAAACGTGCTGGTGTTTTTTTAAAACAAGAACTATCTAATATTTACTCTCAAACTTTTTTCTCTCCTTACATTTTAAGTATAGAGGAATTTGTGGAAGAATTGTCTCAATTAAAACAACTCTCAAACATTGAGTTGCTTTTTGAATTTTATTGTATATATCTTAAAAATACTTCAAAAGAGAACTTAGACAATTTTGATACTTTTTCAAAATGGGCACAAATACTGTTACAAGATTTTAACGAAATAGATCGTTACTTAATTCCTCAAGAGAAAATATTTAATTATTTAAGCGCCATTCAGGATATTAATCATTGGTCGCTTGAAAATAATCAAACCCAATTAATTAAAAATTACCTTTCTTTTTGGAAAAAATTAAACACTACGTATGCAAGTTTAACAAATCATCTTATAAATAAAGGCTTTGGATATCAAGGATTGATATATAGGGAGGCTGTAGAAAATATTGAAAGCTACATACAGACTAATCAGGATAAAAAACATATTTTCATTGGCTTTAATGCTTTAAATACTGCTGAAGAAACCATAATTCAAGAATTGCTTCATAATGATCTGGCAGATATTTATTGGGATATTGATGATTCATTCATTAATACTACAAATCATGACGCTGGCTTTTTTGTTAAGATGCATAAAAAAAATTGGAGGTATTATAAAACCCATACTTTTAAATGGGTATCCAAAAATTATAACAAAGAAAAAAATATTTCAATTATTGGAATTCCAAAAAATGTTGGTCAAGCAAAATATATTGGAGAGTTATTACTTAAACAAAAAAATGAAAATAATAATCTAAATAATACTGCTGTTGTTTTAGGTGACGAAAACCTCCTTATTCCTCTTTTAAATTCTATCCCAAAAAACATTGAATCTTTAAACATTACAATGGGATTGCCTTTAAGAATAATACCATTGGCATCATTGTTCGATAAATTATTTACACTCCATAAAAACAATAAAGCTTTTTATTATTATAAAGATATCATATCGCTTTTATCTCATCAGTTCATCAGACCTTTATTTAATATAAAAAAAACCAATTTAGCTGAAAATATTATCAAAAACATTCAAGCTAACAACCTCATCTATTTATCTAAAGACAAACTTATAAGCCTTGCCATTGAAAAAAAAGATATTATAGCTCTGATATTTGATAGTTGGGAAGAGAGTCCTAAAATCGCATTGCAAAACTGTGCTGAACTTATATTGATTTTAAAGGAGCATCTTAACCTAAATAAAAACGAAAATCTTCTAGGTTTAGAATATTTATACAAATTTCATGAAGTTTTTAATATCCTTAATGAACTCAATTTTAAATATAATTATATCAATTCAATTAAGGTGTTGCATAGTTTGTATATGGAAATTTTAAATAATGAAACTTTGGATTTTCAAGGTGAACCCTTACAAGGTTTACAAATTATGGGGATGCTTGAATCTCGCGTATTAGATTTCGAAACTGTAATTATTTCATCCGTCAACGAAGGGATTTTACCTTCCGGGAAAAGCAACAATTCCTTTATTCCTTATGGTGTAAAGATTGAAAATGGACTGCCAACTTACAAAGAGAAGGATGCAGTATATACATATCATTTTTATAGATTGTTACAGCGTGCCAAAAACATCTATATTTTATATAATACTGAACCAGACGTGTTAAATGGTGGAGAGAAGAGTAGATTTATTACTCAACTTGAAATTGAAGGTATCCACAATCTAAAGCAGTTTATTGTTGCTCCAAAAACTCCAATAATTAAAACACAATTAATTTCTGTGCCTAAAACAGAACTAATGATGTCTAAAATAAAGTCTGTAGCTTCAAATGGATTTTCTCCTTCTTCCTTAACCAACTATATGAGGAATCCTATTGATTTTTATTATCAAAAAATTTTAGAAATAAAAGAAGAAGATTCTGCTGAAGAAATTGTAGCCTCTAATACTTTAGGAACTGTTATACATAATACTTTAGAAGATTTGTATACCCCTTTGATTGATGGGTTTTTATCGGTTGAAGCTGTAAAAACCATGAAACAAAATATTGCTGAAAAAGTTTTTTTACATTTTCATAAAATATACAAAGAAGGTGATATTACTAAAGGCAAAAATCTCATTATTTTTGAAATTGCAAAACGCTATATATCTAACTTTTTAAACGCTGAAATAGAAACCTTAAAACAAGGAAACACCATTAAAATTCTTCAAATAGAAACCGCCCTAAATGTAAGTATAGATATCCCAGAGCTAGATTTTCCTGTAATCCTTAAAGGAAAAGTAGATCGTGTAGATGAGTATAATGGAACTATGCGAATAATAGATTACAAAACAGGAAAGGTAGAACAAAGCAAAGTAGAAATTATTAATTGGGAAGACATAACAACCGATTATACAAAATACAGCAAAAGCTTCCAAGTACTAATATATGCTTATATGCTAAATATAAGCATCCCTTTTACAAATCCTGTTGAAGCCGGAATAATCTCATTTAAAAATTTAAAAGCTGGCTTTTTAAAGTTTTCTAAAAAAGATAAAATCGGGATTGGAGCTAAAAAAGACAGTTTAATTACGCAAGAAACGCTCGAATCTTTTTATAACGAACTTAAATCCTTAATTTTAGAAATCTGTAATCCTGAAATTCCATTTACAGAAAAAGAAGTTTAAAAATGATTATTACAAAAAACATAGTTTTAGAAGGAAAACACGATAAACCTATTCTTGTTGATGCCTTTTATGTCTCAAATAAGATTCCTAAACCAATCCTGATTTTCTCCCATGGCTATAAAGGATTTAAAGATTGGGGAGCGTGGAATATAATGGCAAAAATATTTGCTGATGCTGGTTTCTATTTTATAAAATTCAATTTTTCACATAATGGTGGTACTGCAGAACAACCCATAGATTTTCCGGATTTAGAAGCCTTTGGAAACAATAACTACACTAAAGAATTAGACGATTTAAAAACGGTCATTAATTGGGTCAGCAAAAATCCTACTTTAACAACAGAAGCTAATACCAATAACATTACTTTACTTGGACATAGTAGAGGTGGTGGTATTGTTTCAATCAAAGCTGAAGAAGATTCTCGTATCAATAATATTATAAGTCTGGCTGGAGTAAGTGATTTTAAAGCACGATTTCCGAGCGGTCAGCATTTAAAACAATGGAAAGAGCAAGGTGTAATGTTTGTAGAAAACGGAAGAACCAAACAGCAAATGCCACATTACTTTCAATATTTTGAAGATTTCGAAAGTAATGAAAAGCGTTTAACTATAAAACGAGCAGTTTCAAATTTAAAGATTCCCCATTTAATAATTCATGGCAATGACGACACATCGGTTTCGGTTGAAGAAGCCAAGGCACTTCATAAATGGAATCCTAACAGCATATTGAAAATTATAAAAGGTGCAAACCATGTTTTTGGGACTTCTCATCCTTGGAAAAAAGATACCTTAACAGAAGAATTACAGAATGCTGTAGATGTTTCTATTACTTTTTTAAAAAATTAATTTTTATGAACTTTATTATAAAATCTGCTTACTTAATATTTGCTTTAGGAATTTTAGGGTGCAACACTTCAAAAGAAGTGAAAGATATTAATCTCAGCGAATTGACGATAAGCGATATTCATTCTGCATATAAAGATGGTCGCTTTACGTGTGAAAAATTAGTGTCAGCGTATATAAAACAAATTGAAAAGTTTGACGATAGTATAAACTCCATTTCTATTATAAATCCTGAAGCACTTTCTATAGCCAAAAAATTGGATGATGATTATAAAAACACAGGTGTCTTGAAACCATTACACGGCATCCCTTTAATTGTAAAGGACAATATTAACACCAAAGGTTTGCCAACTACTGGAGGCTCGTTGGCTCTAAAAGATTTTATTCCAAAAGAAGACGCCTTTATAATTGAAAAATTAGTAAATGCTGGTGCAATTATTATCGCAAAATCTAATATGGCTGAATGGGCTTTTAGTGCAAAACATACCGAAAGTTCAACTAAAGGGACTACTAGAAACCCTTATAATTTAGCTTATGTTCCAGCAGGGTCAAGTGGTGGCACAGCAGCTTCTGTAGCTTCAAATTTTGGAATCATTGGTTTGGGTACCGATACCGGAAACTCAATCCGTGGACCTTCATCTCGTACTGCATTAGTAGGTTTTAGAACCACTCTTGGGCTTATAAGTAGAGAAGGCATTATTCCGCTTATTTTACGAAATGATGTGGTTGGTCCAATGTGTCGTACTGTTGAAGATGCTACAAAAGTTATGGAAGTAATGGTTGGGTTTGATGCAAATGACGAAATTACTAAATATTCCGAAGGAAAGATTCCTAATAATTATACTCAATTTCTTCAAAAAGACGGATTAAAAGATACTCGAATTGGTGTGCTACGAGAATTAATTGATGCAGATTCTGACAAAGAAATCATCGTATTATTTGATAAAGCAATTGAAGATATAAAAGTTCTTGGTGCACAAATTATTGATTCGGTTGAAATCCTTGATTTTTCGACCTTAAAACAAAATCAATGGTGTGCGGAATTTAGAAAAGATGTAGAATCCTATCTTGCAACTTATGTTAAAAGGAATAGCCTGAAAACTTTAGAAGATATTATCGCTATTGGTTCCAAATCAGAATATGCTACAGGACGGTTACAATATTTTGCAACGCATGACGGACGATTTGAAAACAAAGATATTGAGTGTTTGGATGCCTATACTGATGTAAAGCGAATTGCGTTTAGAGAAGCCATTGAAAAGCGTATGGATGAGTTGCAATTGGATGCTATTATTTATCCTACCTGGAATAATAAACCTGCAAAAATTAATTTGTTTAACGAGGAATACAAAGGCGATAATAGCCAGATTATTGCACCTCATACAGGGCAACCAGCTTTTACTGTGCCAATGGGTTTCACTTCGGGAAATTTACCCGCTGGAATACAATTTTTAGGACGACTCTTCGATGAGCCTACATTGATAAAACTTGCCTATGCTTATGAACAAGGGACAAAACATAGAATACCACCTGTTTTAAATTAGTGGAGAAGATGGGGCTCGAACCCACGACCTCTTGACTGCCAGTCAAGCGCTCTAGCCAACTGAGCTACATCCCCAAATTAATTTTGTCGAAGATAATATTTATTCAATAACCTGAACAGAAATTCCAAGTTTAATTTCTTTAACTCTTTTGTCTTTGGCATTTTTACGTTCAATAATAATTTCACTTTTTTCTTTATTAAGTACAGTTTTTAAAGTAAAAATAAGTTTATTAACCGCAGTATCTCTCCTTTTATTTATGGTGATATAGCTTTCTTGTATATCTCCACTTGTAAAAAGTTCATTAATTTTATCTAATAAAATAAATTGATTTTGGTTATTAATTAAAAACACAAATAGTGAATGCAATTCTTTTTCAAAAATAATCGGTTTTTGTTTGTATATAAATGTGTTAGTCTTATTATTATAAATTATAGATTTACTTTTCTTTAATTTACCAATTGCTGTCTTTCTTACAATTAATATAATTACCAAAAGAATAAAGCCACCTAATAACCAAAACAAATATTTCTGTTTGAAGGAGGAATAAAAAGGAGTCTGATTTACAATATTTTTAGTAAGCTCATCTAAATTTTATATATAAATGTTTTTTGTGTCATTACCATGGTTTTTGACTACTAAAATTACTTTATTAGCATAAGGGTCGTAAACACAATCGATAAGGGTTGGCATTTTAAACTCATATTGTGTAATGTTATTATTTAAAACATTTATCTTATAAACGGCATCGAATGAAATTTGATATAGAAAATCTTTAGCTTGAAACGTTAGCTGGATATTACGATTAGATGCTGTAAGTTTTTCGGTTTCCCCATATTGAATCCATTTATTGTTTTTTAAATTCAATTTCCATACTGTATTATCGTTTATAGCATCTGCAAAAATAATATCATCTTTTACTGAACCATTCCATATATAAAGTTCATCTCCAATTAATACACTAAAACAACTACTTCTCGGTAGCGGTTTCTCTTTTGAATTAATTGGTAGTTCTAACCAATCTCCCATCTCCTCGTCAAAATAAGTGACAATATTTTTGTCTGTAAACATGCCATAACCTCCAAAAAAATGAATCTTGTCATTATACACAAAAACTGATGCGTTAAATTGATTTCGATGCCTAAACGATTTATCTATTCTATTTAAAGAATTATTTTCAAACTTAAAAACAGGACCACAGCCCTTATCAACAATATAAGTTTGCCCTTTATGTTTTACTGCCTTAAAGTCTTTTAACGGTATATTTTTAGGTAAACCATTAATCTTTGTTTTCTTAAAGTCATATCCTGTGTACATTAAGGAGTCTTCCAAAATTAAAACAGGGATTTGTTTTTCGTGGTCTATAAACAAAAAATAATCTTTAGTGAAATTTGTTGGTGCTTGAGCATATCCTTTTAAAAAATAAAGACTACTGTAGATTAATAGTAAGTATTTGAATAGGTAAAACTTTTTATGCATTGGTATTGTACAAGTTTTTATAAAGATAATTGTTTTTATAACAATAAACAGCTTGAGAATGTAATCTCTACTATATTTTACATATTACAAAATGTATTTTAATATATTCATCGTCAACCATTTAATTCCGTTTAATATAATATGATATAAATTATAGTTCTTGAGTGCTTTCGCTTTGTAATTTTAAAATGTTAGTCTATTACTATGGTAAACAGATTCATTCTTCTTTTCTGCTTTATGTTTATACAACTGTCTTGTAGTAATGACATAAATAAACCATATCTTGCTTAGACGGAAATTGTGTCGCTTTATTTGAAATAGACCCACTAGTTTCTCCAAATGTTTATCAAGACAATAATGGTTATTGGCATATCGAACATATAGGCTTAAATTATTTTACAATTAAAGGGACTTTAGATGAACTCCATCCTGACTATGTTATAAATGGAGTACCATTAATTGAGGTTGGCTACGATTCTAATTATTGGGTGGCTTTTGATAGTATTACATTTACAGTACCTATGTATTCGTTTTTAAGTTGGTTTTCCGATGGTGAATTTAACAACCCTATCCCAATAGGTAATTTCACTTTTACATTAACAGATATAGCTCAAATACAACCGCCTCTTAATATTGCAGGTTACCAAATATCACCTAATATGTGTTGGGATTGCCCATATGCCGAAACGGTTTTAGGTACTTATAGTAAAAACAATTATCACCCAAGGCAACAATTTTTTTTTGATAATGAAATGGCTGGTGATACTGCGCTGGTTTTTATAAAAACCACCTTTAATAGCGATGTTGGTTTGAGTGTGGAGTTAGAACATGAATTTAAAATAATATTTGAAGATGAGAATTAATAACAAAATAAATAAGTAACAAAATGAAAAAATGGGACTATAAAGCAGAGCATATTTCACTTGGTGGGGGTGGAGGAATAAAAAAACTTGAAAAAATACTTAATATTTATGGAGAGGATGGATATGAATTAGTACTTGCGGATAAAGATGGGCTTTACATATTTAAAAAACAAATAGAAAATTTATAATTATGAGTAAATACATTAACACAATTGAGGCACTTTATAATTCAAATATTATTGATGTTAATCACATCAGTAGATACAGAAAAGAATATGAAAGATCAAATTTGGATGAAAGAAAAATATTAGATGCCACTTGTAATGAAATTTTTAAAGATGATATAAATAAACTGCATGACGATATTATTAAAAAATTATCTGCTGAAAGCAAGAAAAGAATATCTTCTCCTACTCTTAAGAAGCCAACTCCACCTATATCAAAATTAGAAGAAAGAAGAAAAGAACAAGGAAAACAAGGTAAAACGGGTAGAAACATAATTATTGCAATAATTGTTATTGGAGTAATAGTAGTTTTTGCGATTACACCAAGCAAAAAAGAAGAGGCTTGTACTTGTGTTAGTCTTTGGGACAATTATCAAAATAAAGGAGGAATGTTTAGCACTCCCTCTTGGGATGTGCAAATAGAAATTGATAGGTGTGCAAAAAGATTTGACGGCATGAACAATGCGAGAAGGATGTGTAATGAATAAAACAGAAAAACATCCATGGAAAAGATTTCCAAAAACTAATAATAATGCTAAATATCTAATTCTTGGTAGTTTCCCTCCTGATAAATTAA
>JADFSQ010000286.1 GCA_022560715.1 Bacteroidota bacterium | reverse complement strand
GATAGATTTTATTGCTAACATTATTCTGGCTAATTCTACTCCAGTGTCCGCTTTTTTGAAGGGTTTGAATTCGCCTCCTTTATTTGCCATAAACAAAAACAACAAATTATCTTATCCATTACTTAAAAATTCGTTTTCGAGTTTTACCGAAATATCAAACTTTGCGTTTTCCATTCCGAGATCTGCTAATAGATCTTCAAGTTGAAAAACAAGTTGTGGTATGGCTTTTTCTCTTTGGTCATGAATAATTTTTGAACTATTATCAAGCTCTTTTTTTATGGTACTCAACTCTTTCTGTTTAAGCTCAATATCTTCATCAATGTTTTCGGATAAAGCTACCTTGTTTGATAATGTAATTTGAATGTTGATTAATTCATCAATATCGGCTGCAGAATGCTTTAATATTAAATTATGGATAGCTTGTAATTTTGTGTTTACTTGTTCTAAACGATTTGGATTAACCTCCAATTTTTCTTGAGCGCTTTCTAAATCGCTGAAAAGGTCATCTAATTCTATTAGTGTACTGTTTATTCTATTGTACAGTTCTTTATAGACTCCTGATATTTCTGATAGTGTATATAAGCTACTTTTAAGTGTTGTTAAGGTAGTTAATATGCCTACTTGCTCATCGTTTAACAATTGATTAGAAAGCGTTAATCCTTCCTTAATCTCTTCTACATTACTCAAAGTTTCATATTCTATTTCAAGTGATTCTAATTCCCCAATAACCAAATTGGCTTCCTCCAGTTCTTTTAACAAAAAAGTATTATAATCGTGTTCTTTTATGGCTTCAACTTTTGTATTATTTAGCTTTTCGAGAGATGTTTTTGTCTCTTTATACTCTTTTAGTTTTTTTCTATATTCCCTTAAGCTTGATTGGTTGTTTGCTAAAGCATCTATGATTTGAAATTGAAAATCGTTATTTGTAAGTTCTAATGTTTGATGCTGTGAATGAATATCTATTAAATGTTTTCCTAAAATTGTTAAGGTATTTAGGTTTACTGGTGAGTCGTTTACAAAAGCTCTTGATTTTCCTGAAGGAAGAATTTCTCTTCTAATAATTGTTTCTGATTCGTAATCTAAATCTTCGGCATTAAACATTGCTTTTAGATTATAATTGGCTATATCGAAAGTAGCTTCAATAATACACTTTTTTGATGCATCGTTTATATGAGACACATCTGCACGTTTTCCTAAAATTAAAGATAAGCCGCCTAAAAGAATAGATTTTCCTGCTCCAGTTTCTCCGGTTATTATGGTAAGTCCATTACTAAAATTAACCTGAAGATGATCAATTAAAGCATAATTTTTTATAAAAAGTGATGTAAGCATGTATTAGTGTTCAGTTTGCAGTCCTCAATTCTCAGTCCGCTGTCTTCAGTTTGAGTGTTCGAAAAAATAATCGTTAAGGTACTAAAAATTAATATTCCTCCATTTTGAGGCATGTGTCGGAGCAATTCTGGTTAATGCAGTAACAAGGTCGGTTATATTTACACTTGGACCATCGCTATATATACTTTCAATTTCTTCCGCTTTAGCATCAAAAAATGTACGTAGTATAAACGAATTTGGCCGACGATTGTTCATTACCTGCAAATCCATCAAAGATTTAGAAATACTTTCTTTTCCTTTTTTTGGATTCTCACTCATCTTGTCCAAACCATTTCTATGATAGTTATATAAAGTGCTTCTGTATTCTTTATAGGTTGGTGACATAATATTATCTATTAATGCACTTCTTGTTTGATCTCCACCTTTTGGTGGTTCCCAACCTGTTGGAATATCTTGTTGTGAATAACCTACTATTGTCCTTGCTTGCACGAAATAGTCTTCACCACCTTTTAGAGAAAATGTATCTGCATCTATTCCTAAAATCATATAAATATGAAATGCTAAAACCGAAACTAAATTAGATTCAAACTGATTAGCATTATAATTTAGATTTTGAAATTCTAAATATTTAAAAGTAAAATCTCTATCGTTAAAATTATAAACAGGCGAACTGTATGAAGAATTAAAAATTGGTCTTGATGATTGTACTTGAATTGATGCTCGAAATGTATCGCTATTATAATCATTAATAATAATTACCATACTACAATTAATACGCTCTTGAGGAGCAAAAGTTTTGTTAGTCCAATTGGTATTATTTACAAATTCGTTTAATTGAGTTTCTAATGTTTTGAATACTTGTACATTTTCGTTACCAGTTTGTTCAGCATTTACAACAACTATACAATTCAATTCTTGTGAAAACGCTGTAAAAGAAAATAAAAAAGAAAATAAAAATAAAAAATTACGCATCCAATAGTTTTAAAATTTCATTCATTATATCTTTTGCCACTTCCGTTTTAGATTTTAACGAATAATTAGTAATAGTCTCGTTTTTATTAATAATGATTACCTTATTAGTAGTTCCACCAAAACCAGCACCTTTATCATTTAACGAATTTAATACAATTAAATCTAAATTTTTAGATTTTAGTTTTTTAATTGCATTTTCTAGTTCGTCGTTAGTTTCTAAAGCAAATCCTACAAGTAATTTGTTTTGTTTTATTTTTCCTAAAGACGCTAATATATCTTTAGTTTTTTCTAACTCTAACTGTAACGTAGAATCCTTCTTTTTTATTTTTCTGATTGAAACCTTTTTTGGTTTGTAATCGGCTACTGCAGCCGAAAGAATAGCAATATCTGAATCATTAAAATGGTTATGAACGGCATCATACATATCACTGGCACTTTGCACAGGAATTACAGTTATTAAACTATGCTCTGCTTTTTCGTGTGTTGGACCAGAAATTATAACAACTTTGGCTCCCAAATTTGCAGCCGCTTTTGCGATTTCAAAACCCATTTTACCGCTGGAATGATTACCAATAAAACGAACAGGGTCTATAGCTTCATAAGTTGGTCCGGCAGTAATTAAAACCTGCTTCCCATTAAGTGGTAGGCTTTGCAAAATATCTTTTTCGATAAACGCTAAAATATCTTCGGGTTCTGCCATTCGACCTTCACCTACTAACCCACTTGCCAATTCGCCACTAACAGCTGGAATTATGATATTGCCAAAGCTTTTTAAAATTTCAAATGAATTAATTGTAGATTGATGCTTGTACATATCCAAATCCATAGCAGGAGCAAAATAAACCGGACATTTTGCAGAAAGGTAAGTAGCTAGAAGTAAATTATCGCTATTACCTGAAGCCATCTTAGATAACGAATTAGCTGTTGCCGGAGCTATTAAAAATAAGTCTGCCCAAAGTCCTAATTCAACATGATTATTCCAAACTGCATTTTCGTCTTCTTCATCGGTAAACGATGACAAAACAGGATTTTTTGATAAAGTAGATAATGTTAAAGGTGTTACAAAATCTTTAGAAGCTGGTGTCATAATAACTTTTACGTTTGCACCAACTTTAACAAATAAACGTACCAATGAAGCACTTGATTACGAAATGCACGAGGGTAAGATGATAAGAGAGCCAGAGTTATTTATA
>JADFSQ010000285.1 GCA_022560715.1 Bacteroidota bacterium | reverse complement strand
GGTAACAGCAGAAGCCATCAAGAAATTTGGCGAGCAGTTAAAAGATGCGAAAAATTTATCTCCGGCTATAACTAATGTAGGAAACGAATCACTCACAAAGAGTACCGCAGAAAAGTTTACGGATCCGAAATCCAGACAGGTAATCAATCAAGAAAAGTTGAATAAGATAATTAATACATCGGTTGAAAAAGCTTTATCAAAAAATGTGAGTGGATACGAAAAACAGATAAAACGTAATTTCGACGATAATGGAGAAAACTCTGCCAAGATAGTAGTAGCTTTAATGTCGGATGGTATGTATTGTATAGGCAGTGAATCGAGAAAGTATTATATAGGGCATGGAGAACAGTATGTTGGAGGGGCTTCTATTAGTGAGATTCCTTTTGTATCTAACGCAGCTTTTGTAGGCGAAGTTAAAGTAATTATTACAACCGATGTTTATAATAACTATTCTGGAGGCGATGCGTATTATCATGTAAGGTGGGAAGAAACAGGAAACGATCCAAATGGCGGAATAGTTGGAAATATTGTAGGACAGAAAATCACCCATTTAAATGTTGATGGTACACAATCTATTTTAGTTAGTGGCGAATCTGGATATTTATATAGTGGTGGAACAAAAAATTGGTTATAAAATATAGAAATTATGAAAACAAAATATATAAAATTTATTAGTGCAGTAGTAATACTGTTTTTAGTAATTACATCTTGTAACAACGAACTGCAAGACTCAAATGTTATTGAATCTGTACAAAGTAAAGAAGCGAAAAAAATAGAATCTAAATACAATCTTTTAGATTATACACCTAATGTGTATCACAACTTTTTTAGAAATACTGATAATAGCATAGGATTTTCGTCGTTAAAACCAAATTCATTAAAACCTCATAGTATTGTAAAGCGAACTAAGTTTAGCGAGAATTCCAAACAAATGCGATTTTCAATAAACAATGAAACGGTTAATGGTCTGTCCATGTCTAAAAGCTTACCCTTAAACAAGGTAAATAATATTTATGGCAAAACTATACGTTTTAGAGTGAATAATAGAGTCGATGGATTTTCAATAAATGGAGAAGATACAGGTACTGAAATAGAAATGTATGTGCCAGAATTGGTAGAGATAACAAATCCAGCAGTTACAAATCTTGAAGAACGATCTCCCTTATGCGATAGTAATAATTTTGTGTTAGAATGGAATGCCGATCCGAACAATGAAGAAGGTTTGATAGTTATAGCTGAATATTTTGGAGGTAATGCCATTCCAGAACACTCCCAAGATATACGCATATTAAATACAGATTTTATTGAGAATGACAATGGACGTACAACTTTAAATACATCCCTTTTTCAAGACATCCCTAATCTATCATTTGTAGACATTATTCTGTTAAGAGGTAATGTAACCATTGAGGAGATTGAGGGAGAATTATATAAATTCTTTGCCGAGTCTCATGTGAGACTTCCTATTATTTTGGTAAAAGATGTAAACACAATTGTAAAACAGGATTAAATTTTAACTTTTAAAAAAGACAGGCTATTAGTGTGAATAGTCTGTCTTTATTTAACATATTTATTATGAGAAAAATTGAAATACTTACACTTATTTTATTACTGTTTAACTCATGTCAAAGAGATGATGATTTTATTGAATTATCTACTTATGACGATTTTTTATTTGAAGTAACTATTTATTTTGATCCTGACAGCACATATTTTGACTATACAATAACATTTTACCAAACAGATGGGTATGACAGGTTATTGAGTTATCCTATTGGCTCTAGCGGAGGTTTTATCAATCCACAGGAAACTATGTATAGAGCTGTTAAAGAATATAAAAAAGTTGGCATAAAAATAGCACCTGATGAAAATATTATTGGATATCGTTTTAAAATATTTGAAATCGCTTCTTTATTTTATGATGACTTCCCTATAATAGATATTGAAAACAGTATTGATAAAGAAGTTACAATCTTCTATGATTTTGAAACTAAAGAATTAAACATAGAATAAGAAATGAAAAAACGATGTTGTCTTACTGTACTAATCTTTACACTATTTTTAATCACAACCAAAACGCAGGCACAGCATAAAAACGATTTTGAGGCGGGATTATTTAATATTGGTTTTGGAGGGCTAATAGGAGGTTTTGGGGCTATAATTAATAAAAAGCCAAACCAAAAAACTGGGAAGGTTTTTTTAAAGGGTTTATATCAAGGAGCATTAGGAGGTTATTTATTGTTTGAAAGCAAACGTCTTGTAGGTAAATTTAGTAAGTCAGGAAATTACGGCTATGTTTGGCCATCTAAATTGGTAAATGCAGCAGGAATATCTATTATAGAAAATGCAGCAGCTAACCGAAATTTATGGGAACAATGGCATATAAATTTAGGCTTTAACCGTTTTGAGTTTTATACTCAAGATAAATTTAAAGTCTCTTATAGAATTATGCCATTTGCTTTGTATAAAACTATAGATGGTTTTACACAAGGTAAATTAGATGTGAGTGAATCTGTTAAAATTGGGAGCTTTGTTTTTGTAAGTAATCAGATTAAAATATAAGTAGGATTTGTAACTAATAGAGGAAAATCACTTGCAAATTCAATATTAATTTTAAGCAGAAATTATATTTTCGGTCAAGGAAGATACTCAATAATCGCTCATGAGCTTATACATGTATTTCAATATGAAATTTTTTCTGGGTTAAATGTTTTTTTAAATAAGCCTATTAATAGTTTAAATGTAAATACAAGATGGGCAAAAGTTTATCACAAGATTTTCTATACAGATTTTAATTATTTAACTTTTCAAGGGTTATATTCCTTAAGTAAAAATCACGATTCTAATTTTTTCGAAAAAGAAGCGTTTTATTATACCGAGTTAAGATAAACTACCTCAAACTCTCTTTAATCCGTTTTATGGCTTCCATAATTTGCTCTTGCGATGCTGCATAAGATATACGAATACAATCCCGATTTCCAAATGCATCACCTGTTACCGTTGCTACCAATGCTTCTTCTAATAAATACATAGAAAAATCGGTAGCATTATGTATGGTTTTGCCTCTAAATGTTTTTCCGAAGTAAAAAGAAATATCTGGGAAGACATAAAAAGCACCTTCTGGAATATTAGTTTTAAATCCTTCAATTTCATTCAATAAACCAAGTACCAAATCACGGCGGTTTTTAAACTCATCTACCATAAACTGTACTTTACTTGGGTCAGCCTCCATAGCAGTAATAACCGCGCGTTGGGCAATGCAATTTGCACCACTGGTTATTTGTCCTTGCATTTTGTTACAAGCACGAGCAATCCAATCGGGAGCACCAATAAAACCAATACGCCATCCTGTCATTGCAAATGCTTTTGATACACCATTTACAGTAATTGTTCTGTCGTACATGTCTTGAAATTGTGCCATACTTTCATGACCACCAACATAGTTGATGTGCTCATAAATCTCATCGGTGATGGCGAGGAGGTCGTGCTCGATACAGAGA
>JADFSQ010000284.1 GCA_022560715.1 Bacteroidota bacterium | reverse complement strand
GGCGGAACTGGTTGTCGGCGGATGTATATACACAGGTTTTGTAACGGGAATTTTGTTTGCTTTTCCTAAAATAAGCGCTCCTTGCTCTTTTAAGCGTTCTACTATAAAAGCATCGGATGCGTTATTATTTTGTAGTGCCACAGCTCCTGCAGTTGTCGGCATTCCAGAAGCATTAACATTGTCTTTTAAAAGAATTGGCATTCCAAAAATGGGATGCTTCAATTTTTTATTTAAAAGCTCTGCATCTTTTTGTTTTGCAAGAGCAATTATATTAGGATTTAAAGCAATTACAGAATTTAATGAAAACTCGTTTTCACGATCATATTTTCTAATGCGATATAAATAAAATTTAGTTAGCTTTTCATACGAGAGTTTCCCTTCAGAAATATGTTCTTGAATTGTCGGAATATCTTGCTCTAAAATAAGTGGTTTTAAATTGGTATATACATCTTTAGTAAAATCTTCCAGATCTTTATTAAAAACACTCCAAAGTTTATCTACAACAATATATTTAGAATCTAAAACCTTGAATTCTCTAAAGTCTTTGGTAGAGATTGTGCTAATATCTGTTGAAGCTTGATCATTGTTTTCTCTATTAGATTCAGAGATTCTACATGAAAAGATTAAAAAGATTATTAAAACAAAAGTATAAAGTCTCATAGTTTAGTATTTTAAATAAAAATTAAACGCTTAATCCAAAATCTAAGTAGGTTTATTTAAAAAACGAATCTACAAACTCGTATTTATTAAAGACTTGTAAATCTTCAAGGCCTTCTCCTACTCCAATATATTTTACTGGTATTTGAAATTGATCGCTAATACCAATTACAACACCACCTTTTGCTGTTCCGTCGAGTTTTGTAACTGCAAGCGATGTTATTTCGGTTGCTGCCGAAAATTGCTTGGCTTGTTCAAATGCATTTTGTCCTGTTGAGCCATCTAAAATTAAAAGTACTTCGTGAGGTGCATCTTCAACTACTTTATGCATCACACGTTTTATTTTTGTTAACTCGTTCATTAAATTAACTTTATTATGTAATCGTCCTGCTGTATCAATAATTACAACATCAGCATTTTGAGTTACAGCACTTTGCAAGGTATCGAAAGCAACCGAAGCCGGATCGCTTCCCATTTCTTGTTTTATCATTGGCACATCTACACGATCTGCCCAAATTTGTAATTGATCTATTGCAGCAGCACGAAAGGTATCTGCAGCGCCAAGAACAACATTTAATCCTTGCTTCTTAAATTGATAAGCTAACTTGCCAATAGTTGTGGTTTTACCTACGCCATTAACACCAACAACCATAATTACATAAGGTTTATTATCTTGTGGAATTGTAAACTCAGTAGCATTCCCTGAATCAATTTCAGAAAGCAAAGCTGCGATTTCTTCACGAAGAATCCTGTTAAGCTCATCTGTTCCTAAATATTTATCTTTTGAAACTCTTGCCTCAATGCGTTCAATAATTTTAAGTGTGGTGTTTACGCCAACATCACTAGTCACTAAAACTTCTTCAAGATTATCAAGAACCTCATCATCAACTTTAGATTTTCCGGCGACTGCTTTACTTAATTTATTTAAGAAACTGGTTTTAGATTTTTCTAATCCTTTATCAAGTGTTTCTTTTTTTTCTAAAGAGAATATTTTTTTTAAAAAACTCATTTATAAAATGGTTAATGGTTTATGAGTTTAAAAGTTTATAAAAAACATTTTAGAAACTCCTTTTTGCGTTAAGGATTGTAGCGACATCCTTTTGTTTTGTACATTTCAAAAACAAAAGATATAGCGTAAAGCCTGACTCTCTGAAGTTTTTACGTAAGAGAGAAACGCCCAAATTAATTATAATAATAAAACGAAACGCTAATATAAAACAAAAGCAGCTCCCAATTGAAAGCTGCTTTATAAAATATTTTAAACTACAAGTGTTATTTCTTGTTCAAGAAATCGTTAACACGGTCTGGAGACATGATTGACTCTACAAACATATAAGCTCCAGTTTTTGGAGACCTTACCATTTTTATAGCTTTTGTTAAACGTTTAGATCTAGTTTGTAATGTTGCTACTACTTTCTTTGCCATGATTTATCGTTATTTGACATTTTCAATTAATGAAAATCTCTAATTTGTGTTATTTGACATTTTCAAAAAAATGAAAATCTCTAATTATTTAATTTCTTTATGAACAGTCATACGTTTTAAGATTGGATTGAATTTTTTAATCTCTAATCTGTCTGGCGTATTTTTCTTATTCTTTGTAGTAATGTATCTTGAAGTACCTGGCATTCCAGATTTTTTATGTTCTGTACATTCTAATATTACTTGAATTCTATTTCCTCTTTTTGCCATTGTAAAATATTTTATTTTTCATTTCCTTGTAGAAGGAAATCTCTTAAATGTGGCTGTTATTTTAAAAATCCTTTAGATTTTGCGTCTTTAATTGCAGCAGAAATACCTATTCTGTTAATAGTTTTTAATGCTGAAGCAGAAACTTTTAAAGTTATCCATCTATCCTCTTCAGGAATATAAAAACGTTTTTTTAATAAATTAACATTAAATCTACGTTTTGTTCTGTTTAAGGCGTGAGAGACATTGTTTCCAAACATTGCTCTTTTTCCTGTAAGTTCACAAACTCTTGACATTATTTCTGACTTTAAATTCTGTTATTTTTAAACGAGGTGCAAATTTACGAATTCTTTAGTAGTTCACAAATTTAATTAATCAATTTTTGGAATTATCAGGGCTTTAACTTTATAAAATTTTGAATTAAAATTCAAAAACAGAAGATTTTAAATATTATCTTTTCTGTATTTAATAATCAGCTTCTGGGTTCTGGACTCTGGGTTGTTGGTTTTTTTACTCAAACCTGTAACCATTACAAACCACCCAGTAACCAGTAACCAGTACCCAGCAACATTATCTTACTTATACTCAATTCTGTATAATTTCTTTTTTAATTAAATTACGCAGTTATGTTTACACCTTCGCCAATTCAGATTTCAAATGATTAATAACATCAATTTCCATGGCATCTACCTTGTTCAATTCTGAAAGAAACCAAGAGACCCAATCACCCAAATGTATAAGATAAAGCGCCTTTTCAAGAGAGGAATTGCCTTTGGAATGAACTTCAATAATTGTTGATGTATATTTGGTAAAAATCTCTTTACAGATCTCCATCCTCTTTTGAACGCGGTCGTCATCTGTATCATTCCTGAAAATTACAATTGCAAGTTCTTCAACAGATTTTGGTTTCATTTTTTTAACCAATGCAAATTTTGCATCTGAATTTACATGAGCTAAATTATTAGCAATTAATTTTTCTTCTAAATATTCCCAAGGTGGTTCTCTATCTCTAAGCTCAATTAAATGCTTTTCATTTTTTACGCCTTCATAAACAGAATTATTTAAAAAATCAAATTTTGTATATCCTAATTGCTCTGCTTCATCATAAGGTATAGTAGCAATTCCTCCATTTAATGGATTTGTTGGAATTGCTTGAAA
>JADFSQ010000283.1 GCA_022560715.1 Bacteroidota bacterium | reverse complement strand
TTTTGAGGATGATTTCTTGTTCCGAATAGACCTTTTAAATCGGATAGAATAATTGGTAGACCTTCACGATTTTCAGACCATGTATATTTATCAATTAGATTATCTAAAAAACTTATTGCAAGAATATCTTTTTGTGACTGTACTTGCATTTTTATAGAATCTGATTTACTTTCTACCTCTAATGATATAAGGTCTTTAAATTTCTTTTCGTAGTCTTTTACTTCGTTATTAAAGTATGAATTAAGATTCTTCTGTATTTTTGAGTTTTTATATTTAACATCAAAAATATTCTTATCAAGGTCATTAATTACAAAATTAATCTGGTCATTTACAAGTGGAAATTTTAGCATTATTCCATCTATGACTAAACCGGCATTTGTAGGTTCAGAGATTGTTCCTTTAAAAGAAAATTTATTGTTTTTAATAACTAATGTATCAGATAGTTCATCAACTTGGGTTAATAAAATTATTTCTTTTTTATTCAATGAGTCTTGAATTATTTCTCCCTTTATTTCAAACACATTTAGGTTTTTTTGTAAACAAGAAGTAAAAAAGAAAATAGAAAAAATAATTGCTATCAGTTTTTTCATAATAGTTTTTGAGGTTTGTTTTAAATTAATGCCAATGTTAAGATATGGACTTTTTCAATTGTCTATATCATTCGATAACGAAGGTAGTCTATTTTTATAAAAAAGTCAAGTAGAATAAAGAAATAAACATTTGCAAAGTTATCATACTGTTTTATCAAAAACGCCCTTTATTAATTTAGAAATCAACTTTTTTTATCTGCTATATTTTACTATTTTTGGCAACGCTTAAAATAATCAAATTAATACTTAAATAAATAACTATCAAAATGGAATTATTAATAAAATTTTTACCAGCCTTTGGAGTTTTAGCTCTAATTTTTGTTTTTCTAAAAAACATTTGGGTTACAAAACAAGAACAAGGCGATGCAAAAATGACAAGAATTGCAAAGAATATTGCTGATGGAGCAATGTCCTTTTTAAAAGCAGAGTACAAAGTTCTAGGAATTTTTGTAGCAGCAGTTGCAGTCTTATTATATTTTAAAGGGAATGCCGAAGCAGGTTCTAGCGGAATGGTAGCAATATCATTTATAGTTGGTGCCATTTGTTCCGCATTAGCAGGTTTTATAGGAATGAAAGTTGCTACAAAAGCAAACGTAAGAACCACTCAAGCTGCTAAAACCTCATTAGGAAGAGCATTAGAAGTTGCTTTTGCTGGTGGTGCAGTAATGGGATTAGGTGTTGTTGGATTAGGTGTTTTAGGTTTAAGTGGGTTATTTATGATTTACCAAAATATATGGCCTGGAGCCGATAACCTTTTAATGGTATTAAACGTACTCTCTGGATTTTCATTAGGTGCATCATCCATTGCATTATTTGCTCGTGTTGGTGGTGGTATTTATACCAAGGCTGCCGATGTAGGTGCAGATCTTGTTGGTAAAATTGAAGCTGGTATTCCAGAGGATCATCCTTTAAATCCAGCAACTATTGCCGATAATGTTGGTGATAATGTAGGAGATGTAGCAGGAATGGGAGCCGATTTATTCGAATCGTATGTAGGTTCAATAATTGGTACTATGATATTGGGAGCTTTTATTTTAACTCCAAATTTTGAAGGTTTAGGAGCAGTGTATTTGCCATTGGTTTTGGCAGCTGTAGGTATTGTAATGTCTATTATAGGTACATTTTTCGTAAAAGTAAAAGATGGTGGAAATCCACAAACGGCATTAAACAGAGCAGAATTTGGTTCAGCTATATTAATGGTTATCGCATCCTATTTTATTATTAAAGCTTTAATTCCTGAATCTGTTGAAGGATTACCTTTTGGATATATGGGAGTTTTTTGGGCAACTATCACAGGTTTAGTCACAGGATTACTTGTTGGAAAAGTAACCGAATATTATACAGCTACAGGAAAACCACCTGTAATGTCAATAGTAAAACAATCGGAAACTGGAGCAGCAACAACCATTATTGCTGGTCTCGGTGTTGGTATGATGTCAACAATGATTCCAATTTTATTAATTGCTGCAGCGATTATGGTGTCTCATCATTTTGCAGGTATGTATGGTATCGCTATTGCAGCAGTTGGTATGTTAGCAAATACAGGAATTCAGTTAGCTATAGATGCTTATGGACCAATTTGTGATAATGCAGGTGGAATTGCCGAAATGGCAGAATTACCAAAGGAAGTACGTAAGCGAACAGATAAGTTAGATGCTGTTGGTAATACAACTGCTGCTGTTGGTAAAGGATTTGCAATTGCCTCGGCTGCATTGACAGCTTTAGCATTATTTGCTGCCTTTATGAAAACCGCTAATGTAACGTCTATAGATGTGTCTAAGCCTCAGATTATGGCTGGTTTATTAGTTGGCGGTATGCTGCCATTTGTGTTTTCAGCCTTATCTATGAATGCCGTAGGGCGTGCAGCAATGGCTATGATTGAAGAAGTTCGTCGCCAGTTTAGAGAAATACCAGAGTTAAAAGCTGCATTAAAAGTAATGCGCAAATACGATTCGGATATGACCAAGGCTTCAGTAGAAGATCGTAAAATATTTGATGAAGCAGACGGTAAGGCAGATTATGGAAAGTGTATTGATATTTCAACAAAAGCGTCAATAAAAGAAATGGTATTGCCAGGCTTATTGGCAATAGTAGTTCCAGTGGCTGTTGGATTTATTGGAGGACCAGAAATGCTAGGAGGTCTATTAGCTGGTGTAACTACATGTGGAGTGCTTATGGCAATCTTCCAATCAAACGCTGGTGGAGCTTGGGATAATGCAAAGAAAACCATTGAAGAAGCTGGGCTTAAAGGAACAGAAGTTCATAAAGCGGCTGTTGTTGGAGACACGGTTGGAGATCCTTTTAAAGACACTTCAGGACCATCGTTAAATATTTTATTAAAATTAATGGCTGTTGTTGCGCTTGTAATTGCACCAAGTATTGCACTTTCTATGGATGCTGATACTGCAATGAATACAAATGAGATAAAAGTTGAAATGACTTATGAAAATGGTAATACAGCAAAAGCAATTATAACTACTACTAAAACCGAAAATGGTGAGGTCGTTACTGAAGAAAAAATAATTGAAGGCACTGTTGAAGAAGTTAAAGCCAAAGTAGATGCTTTAGAAGAAAATGTTTCTGTTAATACAGAGAAATCTAAAAAGACAGTTAAAGAAGATATTGAAGAAACTAAAACCAATAATTAAGTATTAATATTTACTAAAAAAACCACGCATTTGCGTGGTTTTTTTGTTTCTGTACTTTTTGAATTTGGGTTTGATCAACTAAAACAAACCATGAATTTCGGCATCTATCTTTGTGATAATTAAACCCAAATCTTCAGGATTAGTTACAAAATCTAAGGGGTCAACATCTATAACTAGTAAGTTGCCTTTGTCGTATTTTGAAATCCAGGCTTCGTAACGTTCGTTTAATCTACTTAAATATTCAATAGAAATAGAGTTCTCATAATCTCGTCCACGTTTGT
>JADFSQ010000282.1 GCA_022560715.1 Bacteroidota bacterium | reverse complement strand
GAAGTCATTAAAAAAGTTGAAACTATTATGATTGCGTATACTGTTTTTAAAAATTTCATTTGTTTTTATTTTTTAAAATTATAGCTGGTGTTTTAATAATCGTGCTTTAAGTTGATATATTTCTTTTTCCATTTGAAGCATTTTATCCAACGCTTTACGATAAAATTGAAGCTCTACATAATACTCCATAAATGAAAACTCTCCGAGCATATAGGCTTTAAAAAGCAACTCTTCACTATTTAAAGACTTCATGGTAACTTGGTATTCATTATATTTTTTGAATAGCAATTGATATCGATTATACTGTTCTTTAAAGTTGACATAGTGTGTAGTCGTAATTACTTTGGTATTGGTTTGCTGATACCTATAACTTGCTTCAGCAGCCTTTACTTTGTTCTTACTATTCCATAGCGGAATGGAAATACCACCATAAAAACCAGAATAGTTATTACCCTTAACACCTTGATAATTATAACCTGCTGTTAGATTTGGTAATGCTTTGTTCTTTTCCACTTTTATTTTCTGCAAGGACACAGCTTCATTTGCTTTTAACTCTATAATAAAAGGATCTGCTACTATTTTGTCTTTCCAAATGGTTTCAAAAGCATCAATTTCAATACTATTTTCTAATACGTATTGATTAATAATAACAGGATTACCTCCATTCAACTTTTCGAGTAATGCCAAAACTGCTTGCATTTCAGTATATATTTGCTCCACAACAAATTGCTCTTGAATCCAAGCTATTTTAGCTTTGTTCAAATCTAAAATACCAAGTTGCTCACTGTTAAATAGTTCCTGAATCTGGTCGAAAACTTGTTTGCTTTGGTCTTGTCTTATTGTCTCAATCTCTTTTTGTTTTTGGAGTATTGTTAGTTCAATGATATATAACTTTGCTTTAAGTAATATGTCCTGTCTAACTTTGGAATATGCTGTTTCAAGCTGTAGAGCTTTTAAATCATTCCATTTCCCTCGTGCTGCATAAACCGATGGAAATTCCAAAGATTGTGAAATTTGAAATTCGGTGTATTCTGATGTAATATTTGCTCCGAAGGGCAAATAGTATGCTGAAAATTTCGGGTCTGGTAAATTGTTGCCACTTTTATTTTCAAGTCGGCGACTCTCTATAAAAACCTGATAGGCTTTTAACTCGGTATTATTTTTTTCAATTTCATTAAGTAGCTCGTTAATACTATCGGTTTGTGCAAAGCTACCAATGAAAATCAAGCATCCGCAAAAAACGGATACGATGTTTTTATTCATTGTTTATTATTTAGATTAATCTGAATTAAAAAATGGAATAAATCTGCTTAATTGAAGAATAGCAGATAGTAAATTCCTGTAAAATTAACCTAAAGATGGAGGACCTCGTAAATCGAGGCATATGAGATAAAGATTAAAATAGTTTTTCGGTGGATGATAAATAGATCGTTTATCTACTTCTCCATAATCATTATCTACAATATTATAATTTGGAAAAAATGGCTGTATAATATTCTTTCTAACAACCGTTTGTTTAACAACATTTTCTTTATTTATAAAAATTTCGTTAGAAACTGATGAGTGCACGTGCATAGTCAAAAAGAAATCTATAAAACCACTTTTTGGGTTGTCTTCTTTTTCAGGAGCATGATGATGATGGTCATGGTCATTATTGAGTGCAACGGAATTATGAGAATGTGAATCTTGGTGTTGATGATGCAAATGCGGTACAACCTGATGTAATAGGAACATACTGAATATACCTATAAAGAATAATACTTTTATATGATTGTGTTTTTGCATCGATGCCAAAAATATACAATTAATTTTAAAATGGCGAATATACCAATAAATTAGTCAGGCAATATATACCTAAAAAAAGCAACTTTAATCTATTTTCAACTCAATAAACAACTGATATTCAACATAAAATTAACAGAAGACCTAGAGAAAAAATAATGTTTAATAATCCTAAAAATATTTTTTATAAAGTTAGTAGCCTAATTGTTGCACTTGTAACTTGAACCTACGAATAATTCAATTTAACATATTTTTAAAACAATATAAATTAGTTTTTATATCTTTGACAAATTAATGAAAACATTTTTTAGAAATATAATTGCATCAATTTTAGCAACTTTAGTGCTATTCTCTTCTATGTCATTCACAATAGATAAGCATTATTGTGGTGATACTTTAGTGGATACAGCCATTTTTAAACAAGCTAAAACTTGTGGAATGGAAATGTCACAATCTAAAAATATTTCAGAAGATGTTATTTTAAAAAAAGAATGTTGTAAAAATGAGCTTATTGTAAAGAAAGGACAAGATGAGTTAAAGACTTCTATTAATTCACTTTCTTTAGATCAGCAACTATTTGTTGCTTCATTTATTTATTCTTATTTAAATTTATTTGAAAGATTAGACACTAACACCTTTCCATTTAAAGAATATTCTCCCCCTCTTATAGTCAAGGATATACACGTTCTTGATGCAGTATTTTTAATTTGATTTTATATAGTAATCTTCATTTTTATAAATAAAAATAAAAAGTGAAGATAATTTCGCATCACTTCTTTTTTGTGTTTGCTATGCATACATTTATATATTACAAATAAATCAAATTAATTTACTTAAATATGCTTAATAAAATCATTCGTTATTTTCTTGAAAACAAGTTAATAACTTTTATGCTACTTGGCTCCTTCCTAATAGGAGGATATATAACTGCTCCTTTTAATTGGGAATCCTCATTAATTGAAAGAAGTCCGGTGCCTGTAGATGCCATCCCCGATATAGGAGAAAACCAACAGATTGTCTTTACCGAATGGATGGGGCAATCTCCTCAAGATATTGAAGACCAAATAACCTATCCCTTAACAACAGCTTTGCTTGGTATTCCCAATGTAAAAACCATTAGAAGCAATTCTATTTTTGGTCTGTCAAGTATTTATATCATTTTTGAAGACGGTGTAGATTTTTACTGGAGTAGAACTCGTATTCTTGAAAAATTAAATTCTTTACCTCCCGGTACTGTTCCAAACGAAGTAAAACCAGCACTAGGACCTGATGCTACCGCATTAGGACAAGTATATTGGTACACTTTAGAAGGTAGAGACCCAAAAACAGGTAAACCTACAGGCGGATGGGATCCACAAGAATTACGTACCATTCAAGATTTCTATGTACGTTATTATTTAACCTCAGCAAATGGTGTTTCTGAAGTGGCATCTATTGGTGGTTTTGTAAAAGAGTATCAGATAGAAATTGATCCTGATGCAATGAAAGCCAATAATGTAGATGTTAAAATGATAATGAATGCTGTAAAAAACAGCAATCTTGATATTGGAGCAGGAACCATAGAATTTAACAAGGTAGAATATTTGGTTAGAAGTTTAGGATATATTAAAAACCTAAGTGATCTAGAAGAAAGTGTTGTTACCGTTAGAGATAATATACCAATACTACTAAAAGATGTAGCTAAAATACAGTTTGGTCCTGCTACTCGTAGAGGTGGTTTAGACAAGAGTGGTGTTGAAGCTGTTGGAGGT